>NZ_JBEXIJ010000009.1:0-209989 GCF_040608495.1 Micromonospora sp. NPDC005174
GAAGACCAGGTCGACAAGGCCCGCTCGGCGGACGCTGCGGCTGCTCCGGCGTCGGTAGCCGTGCCACCGTTGCGGTGGCCGCCGGGTCCGGGCGTTGGTCAGGTCAGGAGACGTTGACCGCCGTGTCGTCGACCACGAAGGACGTCTGGAGCGAGGAGTCCTCGGTGCCGGTGAACTTCAGGGTGACGGTCTGGCCGGCGTACCCGGCCAGGGAGAAGGACTTCTGGCTGTAGCCGGAGGCCTTGTTCAGGTTCGAGTACGTCGCCAGCGTGGCCAGCACCGTCCCGCCCGAGTTGAGCACCTGCACGTTGAGCTTGTCGTACGCCGTGCTGGTGGTGGTCTCGGCCGAGTCGATGTGCAGCCAGAAGCTGACCGTGTACGACGAGCAGCCCGTCGGGAGCGCCACCGACTGGGCGAGCGTGTCGGTGTGGGTGCTGCCGTACCCGTTCAGCCACGCCTTGTACGACCCGCCGTGGGCCGCCTGGCCGCTGGAGTTGGTGATGACCCCGGAGCTGGCCGTCCAGCCGGTCGCGCCGGACTCGAAGCCCGGGTTGGCCAGCTTCTGGCCTGAGGAGGTGCAGCCGCCGCCGGTGCCGTTCACGGTCAGCGTGTAGGTGGCGCTGCGGGTGACCGCGCCCGCGCCGTTCACGGTGATCGAGTAGGTGCCCGGTGAGGTGCTCGCGGAGGTGCTGATGGTGAGGGTCGACGAGCCACCCGAGGTCACCGAGGCGGGGCTGAACGCGGCGCTCGCGCCGCTGGGTAGGCCGGACGCGGAGAACGTCACGGTCTGCGCCGAACCACTCGTGGTGGCGGTCGACACGGTGGTGGAGACCGCGCTGCCCGGGTTCACCGAGCCGGCGGTCGGCGACAGCGACACGGAGAAGTCGTTGCCGGTGGAGCAGGTCGCGTCGTTGCCGGCCACGTTCACCGCCGTCCAGGCGGCCTGCACGGCCTTGTACTCGGTCGAGCAGCTGCCGTACAGGTCGGTGGCCGCCCGCAGGCTGTAGGCGCGGGCGGTGTTCGCCGGGTTACTGGTGTTGACGTACGACGTGTTGCTGGTGAAGTAGACGTCCAGGGCCCGGTACCAGATCTTCTCGGCCTTGGCGCGGCCGATGCCGGTCACCGCGGGAGCCGAGCCGCAGACCGGCGAGGTGCCGTACGACGTGGCGCCGGTGCCCTCGGCGAGGTTGAAGTAGAAGTGGTTGCCGACGCCGGAGGAGTAGTGCACGTCCTTGTTCTTCGTGCTGGTGGACCAGCAGGAGTCGGACGAGCCATCCAGCGACGGGTTGTACATGTAGCGCAACGGCGTGTTGTTGCCGTTGATGTTGATCTTCTCACCGACCTGGTAGTCGCCCGGGTCGCTCGGCGCGGCGGCGTAGAACTCCACCATGTTGCCGAAGATGTCGCTGGTGGACTCGTTCAGGCCACCGGACTCGCCGGAGTAGACCAGCCCGGCCAGCGCCTCGGTGACACCGTGGCTCATCTCGTGCCCGGCCACGTCCAACGCGACCAGCGGGCGGGAGTTGCCCGAGCCGTCGCCGTAGGTCATCTGGGCGCCGTCCCAGAAGGCGTTGACGTAGTTGTTGCCGTAGTGGACCCGGCTCGGCACACCACTGCCGTTGCCGAAGATGCCGTTACGCGCGTGCACGTTCTTGAAGTAGTCGAACGTCTTGGCGGCGCCGAAGTGCGCGTCGACGCCGGCCGACTGCCGGTTCGAGTTGGCACCGGTGCCCCACGCGTTGTCGGCGTCGGTGAACGTGGTGCAGGACGACGTGCCGTTGTTCATGTCGCAGGTACGGCCGTTGCCGCGTACCGGGTCGATCATCTGGTACGTGCTGCCGGAGAGCGTCGTGTCGATGCTGACCGTGCCGGTGTAGATGCCCTGGCCGCTGCCGGTGACCGATTCGATCTCGTCATACGACCCGACGGTCGCGCCGGAGGTGGCGTCCGTGATCACGTGCAGTCGCGACGGTGTCTGCCCGTCCGGCTGCCAGCCGCTGACGACCGTCTCCCACGCGAGTCGACCCTTGCCAGAAGTGGCGTCGACGAACAGTTCCGGACTGCCCACGGCCTCGGCCGTGCCGGTGAACCCGGCGCGGGCCGTCTTCTTCGCCGCGTCGGCGCTGACCCGTGGCGCGGTGAGGAGGGTCAGTGGTGCGGCGAGTCCGACCGAACTGCCGGCGTAGGTGCCGTTCGGCGCGGTGTGGATGACGAAGTCACCGCCGTACACCCGCAGCCCCTGGTAGGTGCGGGAGTAGCGGGTGTGCGCCGCGCCGGAGGCGTCCACCCGGGTGCTGAGCACCTGGTAGGACTCGGCGCTCGAACCCTGGACGGCGCCGGGGTTCGCTCGCAGGACGGTTGCCGCCCGGGCCGCGGCGGAGGCGTCCGGCGCGGGAGCGGGCGGTGGGGCGGCCTGCGCCGCGGTGGCGACGCAGGTCAGCAGGCCGCTGGTGAGCAGCGCTGCGCTGACGGCCGCGATGGGTCGTTTCACGTGCCCTCCTGGAAGGAGTAAGGGTGTGACGGGGGTAGTCACGCATGTAGATATAGCTATGCATTGAAGAAAAGAAAAGTCTTGGACCGCTCCCAGACATTGAGACTGGCCGAACGGATGAGGGCCTTGACAGGGGAACCAACGCAGGCATCGGCACGTCCGACGGACATGAGACCCGCCTCGACGACCGGCGTCACGATCGCGCTCCTGGCCGCCCTCCTGGCCGGCTGCACCGGCACCGACCGGGCCGGCAGCGCCGCTGACCAACCATCGGCCACCGGCACCCCGCCGCCAACGACCGCGACACCGACCAGCACCACGCCAACCGGCACCGTGCCAACCGGCACCGCGCCGACCGGGCCCGTGCCGCCTGGACCGGGCGCCACGGATGCGGCGGCCGGGCGCGTGACGCTGTTCCGCTCGGGCGGCTTCGCCGGGCGCGGCGACAACATCACCATCGAAGCGGACGGCCGGTGGACGGTGGTGGACCGGGCCGGTGGCCGTCGTACCGGAAAACTCGACGCCGCCGACCTCGGCCGGCTCCGCGGCCTGGCCGCCGATGCCCGGCTGACGACCGAGGCCCGCCGCACGGCCACCACGTCAAGCTGCGCGGACGCGTTCAGCTACCGCCTGACCGTCGGCGGTGTCGAGACGGGGTACGTCGACTGCCCCGCCGACCCCGGACCTCCCCCGGCCACCCGGGCGATCGTCGAGCTGCTGCTACGGGTCACCGCCTGACCGGCAGTCACACGAGGTAGTCCGGGGGGAGGCCGGTGCCGCGCAGCTCGTGGGGCAGGTGCGCCACGTCGTTGACGGCGATCAGGTTCGGCGGCCCGGCCACGCCGTACCGGATGACGGTCAACCCCGCGTTGTGGTGGTTCAAGCCCAGCCACCGCCGCTCCGGCGCGTCGAGGGCGTGCCGGACCAGCCAGGCGATCAGGAAGGTGTGCGTCACCACCAGCTCCCGGACCAGCTCCCCCTCGGCCACCACGCCATCGGGGGCGACCGGTCCGGTGAAGCGCCGCACGGCGTCCGCCGTCACGCGCGGCCCGTCGGCACGCTCGGCCGCCGTGAATCCGGCCAGGAACTCGGCGTACGCCGACGGCAGGCCGGTCGGGTCCGTGTCGTGCGGGAGGTGGTCACCGGCCAGCTCGGAGGCGTACACCGGAACGCCGGGCAGTGCCTCGGCGACCACCTCGGCGGTCTGCGCGGCCCGGCGCAGCGGCCCGTGGTGGACGGCCGCGAACGACCGGCCCCGCAGGCGCTCGGCGAGCAGCGCCGCCTGCCGACGGCCGCGCTCGGACAGGCCGGTGTCCGGCTCGGTCGAGCCCGTGTCGGCGTGCCCGGTGAGGTCCTGCTCGCCGTGTCGGGTCAGGTACAGGAGCCGGGTGCGCATGCCGTACACCCCAACACACCGGAGGGCGCGGTGCTGGCCCGCGCCCTCCGATTATCTGATCTTGTGGTTACGCCCGGGGGAACATCTGGCCGATACGGATCTTGTTGCCGAACGGGTCCCGGATGCCGAAGTCGATCCCGTACGGACGCTCGGTCGGCTCGTCGGTGATCTCGACGCCCTTCGCCACCAGGTCCTCGTGGGTCTTGTGGGCGTCGTCGGTGGTCATGAAGAGGTACCCGCCCAGGGCACCCTTGGTGAGCAACTCCCGCACCTGCTCGGCCGTCCCCGGGTCCAGCGCCGGCGGGCCGGGCTTCTCCAACAGGATCTCGCGCTCCGGGTCGCCCGGCAGGTTGACCGTCAGCCAGCGCATGAAGCCGAGATCCTGATCGGTGTTGACCTCCATGCCGAGCTTGTTGACGTAGAAGTCAAGCGCCTCGTCCTGGTCGAGCACGTAGATCTGGGAGCGGCTGATCGCGTTCATCGTCATGCCAACGACCCTAGAGGGCGGCCTTGACCTGCTGCTTATCCAAAACTGCTGGGACGCGTCCACGCCTTGGTGAAACAGGACGGCACATTGCCGGCAGCCTCGCGGCGACGTCGGAAATCCGAGGGCGACTCCCCCACGATCTGCCGGAAAGTCCGACTGAACGTGCCCAGACTGCCGAACCCGACCGCGTAGCAGATGTCCGTCACGTCCTGGCCGGTCTCCACCAACAGCGTCATCGCCCGCTCGACCCGACGGCGTTGCAGATATCGGTGTGGCGTCTCACCGAAGGTCGCCCGGAACGTCCGGATGAAGTGCGCCTCGGAGACGTGCGCGATCCGGGCCAGCGCCGGGATGTCCAGCGGTTCGGCGTACGCCCGGTCCATCGCGTCGCGGGCGCGCAGCATCGCCCGGTTCGACTCCTCCACGGCCCGACTCACCGCGGACCGCCCGGCGGCACCCACGGGCGGGCCAGCAACTGCGCATCGCGTACGACGGGTAAGTAGGCGCGGTTGTCCTGGAGGCTGCCGGCGATCGCGCCGAGCGGGCTCATGCGACTCCTCGATCGTCGGTGGTACCCGAACTATAGGAGTGGCCGACCATCGATGGCCCAAGCCGACAGCGCCGCTGGCGGGCAGATGTCGGTGCGCCTGGAGCCGAGCTTCGAAGGAGATCGAAGAGCGATAGCGCACGGTGACCAGAAGTTGACACATAGAATAGCTCCGCCGCGTTACTCTCGTTGCATACCGGAAGGTTCGAGAGTTTTGGGAGGTTTGATCTCGGGAGTGCCTCCTACGATACTGCTGTCCGTAATCCTTGTATCGCGTTCAGCAACAGCAGTAGCCCGGGGATGGATGCATGCCAAGGCGGTCGGGAAGATCACTAGATGTCCCAGACAGCGCGCAATTGACCCAGTACGGGAAGGGGCCGTTCGATTCCCCCACCCGATTCAGGGATCGGCCGCGCGCAGAGATCAACGAGCCAGACGTGTCACTGCTCTGGGACGGGTAGGTGTTGACGAAGCACGAAAGATCGTCGACAAGCCAAGAAGTTCTCTGACTGCTTCACTGAACCGCACGGAGGAGGTGGTACTCGTGAGTAGCTACGGACCTGCGCCCGAGCTTGGGAACCTCGCTTGGGCACCACTACCTACCGTCGAAGCCGTTGAGATCATCGATCGATACAACGGAGTGCCGACCCTCGGGGTTGCTCGAGCACAGGGCGAGACCTGCCTCTTCTGGCGAATACTCTCCGACGATGAGCATGTCTCGGTATGGCTCTACGTACCGCTGACGAACCCCGACGAAGAGCATCTCAACGCGGACGACGACTCGGACTATCTCGACACCATCGTCGTCAAGTCCTCACGACCTCGGTACACGACAATGGGCGTTGCTTACGACAACCGCCTCGTGTTCGAACGTGAGTGGCAGCTTCCCGCCGACTTGAGCGCCGACGACGCCGCTCTCGCCTGTCTGGAGTTCTGCGCGGAGGCGATGCGGGTAGCTCTTGCCCAGAAGCCGCCACTGCCCGCAACTCGCAGGCGAATCGCGCAAAAGGCATCGGAGGCTGTCAAGCACTTGGCGACCTGCTAGGCGCCAAACGCCGCTTCGGCCAAGCTAGTTGAGCTCCGTAGGTCTCCTGCGGAGCTCGTTCCTTTGACGATCGCCGCTGTCATCGCTGAAGACCACACTCCACTGGACGAGCGGCTTCCTTGCTCTTGTGACCGATAGTCTCCGCTCCATGGTCCTGTTGGCTGGGCGCACTCGACGCCGCCTGCTCTTGGCGCTCCTGTCAGTGGCCTGCGTGCTGCTGTGCTGCGGAGTCTTCACCTGGCAGGGTGAGATGCACCAACGACAGGACCGGAGCAAGGCCACGTCCGCCCTGACCACGTACCTAAAGCGGGTGCAGGCCGCCGATTACGGCGCGGCCTACCAGCAGCTCTGCTCGGACGTCGTACCGGAGTACGCCGAGTCGGACTACGCCGCGTTCCTTCGCGAGCAGCGCCCGTTCGTGTCGTTCTCCATCGGCGAGCCGGCGGAGTCCACCGGCATCGACGGCACTTACCTGACCTTCCCGGTCACCCTGGCCTACCCCGACGAAACGACCGGCGTCGTGCGGCTGGCCGTGGGCTTGGAGACGGGCGGCCCCAAGGTGTGTGATGGCTTTGAGTGGCTGAGGTGACCCCACCACTCCGGGCGGGACGGCTGCGCATACCTGTCAATCACCGCGCTCCCGGTCCTGCGGTCCGGGGAAGCGCCTGAGTGGATATGGAGCCCCCGGCCGGGATCGAACCGGCGACATCTCGCTTACAAGGCGAGTGCTCTGGCCAGCTGAGCTACAGGGGCGCGTGTGTCGAGGCCAGCATAGCGACTGACGTCCGGATATCCCGCTCGCGAGGCCTCCCGAGCACGGGAAACGTCAACAACCCGACGCCCGACGTCCCACCACGACGCCGATTGATGCCTGCCCGTGCCCGACTGCCCGTAATGCGTGGTCGTTGGATCACTTCCGAGGGTCCCTCGTCTTGGCAGCGCGGGGAAAGCCGTTTACGGTGCAGTCACACGGACGACAGCCCGGCCGCCCCCGCGGTCGACCCGCCGTCCGCTGACCGGCACGGGTTCGTGCCGGTCGCTCCTTCACTCGGATCGTCCGGCACGTTCCTGCCGGTGAAAGGAAGCGCACCACCATGGCTACGGTCACCTATTCCAAGGCGTCCCGGATCTACCCGGGCACCGAGCGTCCCGCCGTCAACGAGCTGAACCTCGAGATCGGCGACGGTGAGTTCCTCGTCCTCGTCGGCCCGTCGGGTTGCGGCAAGTCCACCAGCCTGCGGATGCTCGCCGGGCTGGAGGACGTCGACGCCGGCTCGATCTACATCGACCAGCGCGACGTCACCCACCTTCCCCCGAAGGCCCGCGACATCGCGATGGTCTTCCAGAACTACGCCCTCTACCCGCACATGACGGTGTACGAGAACATGGCGTTCGCCCTGAAGCTGCGCAAGACCTCCAAGTCGGAGATCGACCGGCGGGTCAAGGAGGCGGCCGCGCTGCTCCAGCTCGAGGAGTACCTCAGCCGCAAGCCGAAGGCGCTCTCCGGTGGTCAGCGTCAGCGTGTCGCGATGGGCCGGGCGATCGTCCGCGAGCCGCAGGTCTTCCTCATGGACGAGCCGCTGTCGAACCTCGACGCCAAGCTCCGTGTGCAGACCCGTACGCAGATCGCGTCCCTCCAGGCCAAGCTGGGCGTCACCACCGTCTACGTGACGCACGACCAGGTCGAGGCCATGACCATGGGTCACCGGGTCGCCGTGCTGCTCGACGGTGTCCTCCAGCAGGTCGACACGCCGCGGGCGCTCTACGACACCCCGGCCAACGTGTTCGTCGCCGGCTTCATGGGCTCCCCGGCCATGAACATCAAGACCGTCCCGCTGCACGAGCAGGGCGCCGAGTTCGCCGAGCTGCGCATCCCGCTGACCCGCGAGCAGGTCGAGGCGGCCCGCGCCGAAGGTGGCGACGGCAAGGTCACCGTGGGCTTCCGCCCGGAGGACTGCGAGCTGGTCAGCCCGACCGAGGGCGGCATGCCGGTCGTGGTCGAGCTGGTCGAGGACCTCGGTTCGGACGCCAACGTCTACGGCCACGCCGCGCTGGGTGGCAACTCGGAGCGCTTCGTCGTCCGTACCGACCGGCGCAGCATGCCGAACATGGGTGACACCGTGTTCGTCAAGCCGGTCGCCGGTCGCAGCCACGTCTTCCACGCCGCCACCGGCAGCCGGATCTGACGTAACGCCGTACACGCGAGGGGCGGTCCGCTTCGGCGGGCCGCCCCTTTCGTCGTACCCGGGATGGGTCCTCACCCTCGGGAGCCAGCGCGAGGGTGGCTCCCGAGGGTGACGCGGCGGGGCGTGCCGCGCCCATAGCGTTCGCGGCAAATCGAGCCCGAGGAGTCGCCGTGTCCGCCACCGCCACCGCTCAACCGACGTCCCGTTCCCGGCCGTACCGGCTCGCCCGCCGGGCCGGTCCTAGCCTGGCCTACTGCGCGACGCTGACGCCGGTCGCGCTGTTCACGCTGGTGAAAGCCCCGACGGGTGGGCGCGATGCCGCTGTGGAGCGGTGGCGCGCCCTGCGCACCGGCCTGCTCGCCGCGCCCCCGGCAGGCGCGCCCGGCCGGCGACCCGGCACGCTCGCGGTACTGGGCCACGCGCTGCTCAGCCTGCTGCTCGGCCTTGTGGCGCTGCTGCCCCTCGGGGTCGAGGTGTTGATGGTGCTGCGCGGCGTCCTGTACGGCCTGGTCGATCCCGGCCCGTACGACCACTCGTGGGGTGGCCCGAGCCGGGGCGGCGCGTGGCTCGCGCACTTCCTCGTCGGGCTGCCACTGGCGGCCGGCGGGCTGGCCGCGCTGATCGGCATCGCCGCCGTGCACCAACGACTGACCCGACGCCTCGACGGGGAGCGGAGTCCGGCCTGGCTGCTGCCGACCACGCTGCTGATCGCGGCGGCCGGGGCGGTGCTCTTCGTCGCCTGGACCCACCAGATCTGACGGCAAGGCGAAGCCCCCTCCCGGTTCGGGGAGGGGGCTTCGTCGACGTCGTTACAGCTCGACCGAGCGGCGGCGGGCGACCTCGGCCAGGGTGACCGCGGCGGCCACACTGGCGTTGAGCGACTCCACCTCGGAGATCATCGGGATGCTGACGGTCAGGTCGCAGGTCTCCCCGACCAGCCGGGACAGCCCGCGCCCCTCGGAGCCGACGACCACCACCAGCGGGCCGACGGCGGCCTCCAGGTCGTACAGGTCGGTGTCGCCGTCGGCGTCCAGGCCGACCACCATGAAGCCCGCGTCCCGGCACGCCTTCAACGACCGGGTCAGGTTGGTGACCTGGGCCACCGGCACGCGCGCGGCCGCGCCGGCGCTGGTCCGCCAGGCGGTCGCGGTGATCCCGGCGGCCCGTCGCTCGGGTACGAAGACACCCTGCGCGCCGAACGCGGCGGCCGAACGGATCACCGCGCCCAGGTTGCGCGGGTCGGTGACCCCGTCGAGCGCGACCAGCAGCGGCGCCTGCTGCTCCAGCGACGCGGCGACCAGGTCCTCGAACAGCTCGTACGCGAACGGCGGCACCTGCAACCCGACGCCCTGGTGCAACACCCCACCGGTCATCCGGTCCAGCTCGGCGCGACTGATCTCCAGGTTGGCGATACCCCGGTCGGCGGCCGTACGGATGATCTCGTTGATCCGGTCGTCCATGTCGATGCCCTGGGCCGTGTAGAGCGCCGTCGCCGGCACCTGGGCGCGCAGCGCCTCCAGCACCGGGTTACGCCCGACCAACAGCTCCGGGGTGTCCTTGGACGGGTTGGACTTGCGCCCGGGCGCAACCCGCGGACCGCTGCGGCCGACGGGCGCACCGCCCCGGCCCGCGGCACCACGACCGGTGGCCCGCCCGGCCGGTACGCCCCGACCGCCGCCCCTGCCCCAGGTGGTGTCCTTGCTGCCCGGCTGGCCGATCTTCGGGGCACGCCCCTCCTCGGCCGCCGCCCGGCGCTCCTTGTCCTGCTTCCAGGCGGTGCGCTGGGGCAGCTTCTCGGTGCCCGAGTAACCCTTGTGCCAGGGTCGCTCGTCGGCGGGCAGAGTGCGCCCCCGACCGGCGAGGGAGTCCTTGTTCTTGCCGCCGGTGCCCTTGGGGGCGCCCGCCTTCGGCGTCAAACGCCGGCCACGGCGCTGCGAGTTGCCGGCCATCAGTCCTGCTCTCCAATAGTCCAACGGGGGCCCTGGGGGGTGTCCTCGACCACCACGCCGGCCAGCTTGAGCTGGTCACGCACGGCGTCGGCGGCGGTCCAGTCCTTGCGGCCCCGGGCCTGCGCGCGCTGCTCCAGGGCCAGCGCGATCAGGGAGTCCACCACGGCACGCAGATCGTCCGAGCGATCGCCGCCGGTCCACGCCTCGTCGAGGGGGTCGATGCCGAGGATATCCAGCATCGCCCGTACCGTGGCCAGGGTGGTGCGGACGGTCACATCGTCGCCGGTGCCCAGCGCGGTGTTCCCGTCCCGAAGGTGCTGTTGCAGCACGGCCAACGCGGCGGACGTGTTGAGGTCGTCGTCCATGGCCGCGACGAAGCCGGCCGGCAGCTCGCCGAGCTGCCCGGCGCCCACCCGCTCGGCGGCCCGCTGCACGAACCCCTCGATCCGCCGGTACGCGGTGGCCGCGTCGCGCAGCGAGTCCTCCGAGTAGTCGATCACCGAGCGGTAGTGCGCGGCGGCGTAGTAGTAGCGCAGCTCCACCGGCCGCACACCCAGCGAGTCCACGTATGCGAGGTCCAGGGCGTTACCCGCCGACTTGCCCATCTTGGCCCCGCCGATGCTGAGCAGGCCGTGGTGCACCCAGTAGCGGGCGAACGGCAGCCCGGCAGCCTTGGACTGGGCGATCTCGTTCTCGTGGTGCGGGAACGTCAGATCCAGACCACCGCCGTGAATGTCGAACTCGGGGCCCAGGTAACGCCAGCACATCGCCGAGCACTCGATGTGCCAACCCGGACGGCCCAGCCCCCACGGCGACGGCCAGTACGCGTCCGCCGGCTCCTCCGGCTTGGCGCCCTTCCACAGCGCGAAGTCGCGCGGGTCCCGCTTGCCCCGGTCCGGCGCGTCGCCGGCCGACTGCATCGCGTCCGGGCTCTGACCCGACAGCGATCCGTACGCCGGCCAGGACGCCACGTCGAAGTAGACGTCGCCGGAGCCGTCGGTGGCGGAGTACGCGTGCCCGTCCGCGATCAACTTCGTGATCAGCTCGTGCATCTCGGGGATGTGCCCGGTCGCGCGCGGCTCGTAGGTGGGTGGGAGCACGTTCAACGCCCGGTACGACGCGGCGAGCTTCAACTCGTTGGCGTACGCGATCGACCAGAACGGTCGATCCTGCTCCCCCGCCTTGACGAGAATCTTGTCGTCGATGTCGGTCAGGTTGCGGATGAACGTGACCTCGTAGCCAGCGGCCAGCAACCATCGGCGCAGCACGTCGTAGTTGACGCCTGAGCGAAGATGGCCGATGTGCGGCGGCGCCTGGAGGGTGAGACCACACAGGTAGACCCCCACCTTGCCGGCTTCCCGCGGGACGAAGTCCCGCACCGATCGGGTGGCGGTGTCATACAGGCGTAGCGTCACCGTACAAGGGTAGCCGTCCACGCCTGTCCGGGTCCGCCGGTGCCGGGTCGTACGCTGCGTGCTGTGGATGCGACGGCAGGGTCCAACCGGACCGGGGAGACGTCCCAGACGCTCGACCGGGGTCTACGGCTTCTGCACCTGGTCGCCGACACGCCGACGGGGCTGACCGTCAGCGAGGCGGCGAACCGACTCGGCGTCGGACGGGCGGCCGTCTATCGGCTGGTCGGCCCACTGATCGGGCACGGCATGCTGCGCCGCGCCGACGACGGGCGGCTCCGCCTCGGGGCCGGGGTGCTGCACCTGGCCCGACGCGCCCAGCCGCTGTTCGCCGAGGGGGCGATGCCCGCGCTACGCCGGCTCGCCGAGCAGGCCGGCGCCACCGCGCACCTGACGGTGGTCGAGGGCGACGAGGGTGTCGCCCTGGCCGTGGTCGAGCCGAGCTGGACGTCGTTCCACGTCGCGTACCGGACCGGGGCGCGGCACCCCCTGGATCGGGGTGCGGCGGGTCGGGCCATCCTCGCCGGCAGGGGCGGCGCGTCCGAGCCGGTGAGCAGCAGCGGTGAGCTGGAGTCCGGGGCGTACGGGGTGGCCGCGCCGGTGCTGGGCGTACCGGGTCTGGAGGCCAGCGTCGGCGTGGTCGCGCTCGCCCCGCTGGACGTCGATCTGGTCGGCCCCCAGGTGCTCGCCGCCGCGACAGCCGTGGCGGCGACCCTCCACTGACGCTTGATCCACTCCAGATCACCGATGTGGCGCCATCACGAGCCTTCGATAGCGCCACTACGCCGACCTAGTGATGATCTCGCCGTATAGCACGTGCATCGGCCTCTCGGCGGTTGTCCACAGGCAGGTGCGGCGCGCGCCTGCGGCACTGTCCACAGGGGGTGTTCGCCGCAGCGTCGGGAATCGCAAGCTGGCCGCATGCCCCCACACCCCCACCGGCCTCCCGCCCTCGCCTGGCAGGTCTTCCGTGGCTCCGCGGTGACCCAACAAGGTCTGATCACCAGGCACCAACTACGCGGCTCGTCGTGGGTTCGACTCCGCCATGACGTGTACGCGGACGCCCGCCTGGAACGCAACCACGAGCTGGCCTGCCGTGCCGCTGCCCTACGGCTGCCACCGCAGGCGCTGATCGCCGGCCCGTCGTCCGCCTACCTGCACGGCGTCGAGCATGCCGCCGGCTTTGACGACGACGTGCACGTGCTGGTGCCGAAGGCCGCCCGCGTCGATTCTCGGCCCGGCCTGCACGTACACGTGCTAGGCCCCGATACCGCCGCGACGCCGTTGCGCACGCCGGCCACCGGCCCGCAGCCGTCCATGCAAGTGCGCTCCCTGCCCGGCGCACGATCCGGCGGCGCTACCCTCCGCAAGACCGATCCCGCATCAGCGGCGTGGGAGACGGCGGTCTGGTTGGATCCGCTGCGCGCGGTCGGAATCGTCGACTCGCTGCTCGCGGCCGGCCTGACCCGCACCGCGCTGGCCACTGTCGCCACCGCCAATGCCGACCGGCCCGGCGGACGACGTGCGTTTTGGATCTTCGATCTCGCCGATCCGGGGGCGCAATCGCCGCCCGAGTCGCAACTGCGGGTGCGTCTGGTGATGGGCGGCCTCCCTCGACCGGTCACCCAGCACCCGATCCGGCTGCCTCGCGGACTGGTGGTCCATCCCGACCTGGCCTGGCCCGAGTTCCGCGTGGCGGTGGAGTACGACGGCCGGTGGCACGGCGATCCGGAGCAACTGCACCTCGACCGTCGGCGGCTCAATCTCCTCGTCGGGGCAGGCTGGCTGGTGCTGCACGTGACCAGCAGGAGGCTCCACAGGGAGTTCCCGGCCGTGCTCGACGAGGTGCGGTCGGCCCTGCTCTCCCGCGGCTGGCGCCGCTGACCACACCAACCGTGATCGACTCCAGCTCCCCGATAAGGGGGTATCTCCGCCACCTGACACCGCCACATCGGCGACCTGGAGTCGATCATCGGGCCGTCCGCGCCGCCGTCCGCCGCTCCGCCGCCCGCCGCCCGCCGCGCCGGACGTGTGCCGCACGCGACAGGGCCCGGCCGACGCGTGTCGACCGGGCCCTGCGGCTGGTGCGTTACGGGCGGGCGTTGAGCTTGAGCGGGGTCTTCACCGCCGCGTACGCGTCGACGATTCCGTACCCGTAGAAGCCGTTGAAGTTGAGGCCACCGGCGCAGTACGCGTCGTAGGTCTCGTCACGGCCCTCGTTGCGGTACTGCTGCAGGCGCGGCTCCGGGCAGGCGTGCTCGGCCGCCGTGCGGTAGAGGTGCTGCTCGACCTGGTCCGGGGACATGCCGAAGCCACCCCGGCCCTGCGGCTTGCCGTACCGGCTGACGATCAGCGCGGCCACACCGGCGGCGTGCGGGGACGCCATCGAGGTGCCCTGGAGGTAGGTGTAGTAGCCGCACTCACCGTTGCGCTTGCACTGCTTGAAGACGGACTCCTCGAAGCCGGCGACGATGTTGCCGTCGGGGTCGACCGAGCCCTCCTCCTGGAGCACGTGCTTCGGGTAGGACGAGAGGATCATGTTGGCGTCGGTGCGGAAGGTGTCCGTGCCGAAGCCGTCGCGGAACCAGCCACCCGGCGCGGCGACCGAGATCTGCTCGGTGCCGTAGTTGGAGAAGTCAGACTTCTTGCCGGACGGGCCGACCGAGGACACGCCGATCACGTGCGGGCCCTCGGTGGGGAGGTCCCAGCAGCTGTTGTTGTCGATCGGGCGGGGGTACGGGTCGGCGCCGTAGTCGGGGCTGGACGTGTCGGTGCGCGGCGCGCCCAGGTCCTCGTTGTTGTTGCCGAGCGCGCCGACCAGGGTGACGCCCTTGTTGTGGGCGAAGACCAGCGCGCGCTTCATGGCCTTGATGATGGCCCGCTGCTCGGCCTGCGCCTCGGGCGAGTCGGCCGGGTTGGCGGTGCAGTTGTAGAGCCACGGGTCGACGTAGAACGACATGTTGACCACGTCGATCCCGGAGCGCCCGGCGTAGACCAGCGCGTTGACGACCGGGTCGAGGAAGAAGTAGCCGGAGTCCTGGCCACCCTTCAGCTCGACCAGCGAGACGTTCGGGGCGACACCGGAGAGGCCGAAGCCGTTGGCGGCCGCGCCGATGGTGCCGGCCACGTGGGTGCCGTGCCCGCCGTCGTCGGTGCCCACCGCGTCGAGGCAGCTCGGCACCTCGCAGGGGCCGTCCACGTCGATCCGGTCGGGCGCGAAGTTGCGCGACAACGCCCAGTTGAAGTTGGGCGCGATGTCCGGGTTGCTCGCGTCGACGCCGGTGTCCAGCACGCCGACGGTCACCCGGCGGTCACCGGGCTCGACCTTGCGGGCCTTGTCGGCCCGGATCATCTCCAGGCCCCAGAGCTTGCCGTCGAGCGGGTCCATCGTGGCGCCATGCCGGGCTGCGGCGCCCGCTGCGGCCGACGCCGTCAACAGGTGCTCCTGCTCGACCCGGTCCAGCTTGGGCTTGCGGCCGATGGCCTTCTGCTCGGCGGCGCCGATCAGGGTCGGCGCGGCGGCCGCCCGGGCGGCGAAGTCGGCCCGGTCGCTGGTGACCTGGAACATGCCGACCTCGTCGGACGAGGACACCACGGTGCCGCCGGCGGCCCGGATGGCGGCGACGGCCGTGTCGGCGGCCACCCCGTCCTCGGCGACGACGGTGAAGGTGCGGGAGGTGCTCGGCGCGGCGCTGGCCGGTACACCCAGGCTCGCTGCCGTAAGCGCCAGTACCGCCGCGGTCGCGACGGCACCGACGGTGAAGCGCTTGCTCACCACATCGAATCCTCTCGTTGAGGGACGTGGCGCCATCACACAGCACCCGGCGGGTTTACGCCAGGTGAACGTCCGTTATGCCGGTGAATCTCTCCTTCATCCGCCCAGCTCGATGCCCACGTCCGGCCGGTCGGACGATGCCGACGGCAGCTCGGCCAGGACCTTCGGAAGATCGCTCAGAGTGGACACCTCGGCGTCGGGCGTGAACCCGGCCGGGCGGGGCAGCGCGTGCCGGTTGAGCCACACCGACCGCAGGCCAGCCTGCCGGGGCGCCACCACGTCGTGCTCCCACGAGTCACCGACGTACACGATCTGTTCGGCGGGTACCCCGGCGGCTTCGACCACCGCCGCGTAGAACCCCGGGGCGGGCTTCTTGGGCAGGCCGTTCTCGTGCGCGTACAACTCGAAGGCGAATTCGCCGGCGAGCCCGCAGCGTTCGGCGCGGCTGTTGCCGTTGGTGGCGAAACCCAGCGTGTACCGGCCGCGCAGCGTCGCCAGCGCCGGCGGGACGTCCGGGAAGGGCCGGGTGAGGGCGAACCGGCGGGCGAAGAAGAGAGCGGCGATCTCGTCGAGGTGCTGGCCGAGGCCGGCGCGGGCCAGCGATCGGGCCAGCGCGGCGCGGCGGATCTCCAGCACCGGCGCGGCGCTCAACTCGCCGAAGACCGCCCCCCAGTCGGACTCCAACTCGGCGAGGGTCACGCCGACTGCGGCCGGGGTGCGCCGCCGCATCTCGTCGAGGACGGCCACCAGTCCGCCGGTCACCGCCGGCCGCAGGTCGAGCAGGGTCTCGTCGGCGTCGAACACCACGGTGGTCAGCACGGCACCCACTCTCCCACCGTGCGGTGATCTCACCGGGCGGAGGCTGCCAACGCGGGCTCCTCGGCGGTGGGCACGGGTACGCCGCGCAGTTCGTCGAGGCGCACCAGGGCGACCCCGGCGACGATCAGCAGGCCGCCGAGGAGTTGCCAGGCGGTGGGCAGTTCGTCGAGGAACAGCCACGCGATGAACACCGCGAACAGCACCTCGGTCAGTCCCACGAACGACGACAGCCGGGGACCGAGGATGCGGGTGCCGGCGATGCCGGTGAGGTACGCGATCACGGCGGCGACGAGGGTGAGCCCGACGATGGGCAGCAGCCAGGTGGTGCGGTGCCCGGCGAAACTGACCTCACCGAACGTGGCACGCAGCGGCAGCAGCCCGGTCAGCCCGACGAGGAGCAGCACGGCGGCGCCGACGGCCATCCCGCCGCTGGCCATGGCGACCGAGGGCAGTCGGGGGTCCACCCGTCCGGCGAGCACGAAGTAGCCGGCCAGGCCGAACGCGGCACCCAGCCCCCACAGCAGGCCGACCGGGTCGAAGCTGGCGTTGCCGGTGAGGTCCAGGACGAACGCCAACCCGCACAGCGCGGCGGCGGAACCGAACACGGTGAGCCGGCGGGGGCGCTGGCCGTGCCGCAGCCACATCCAGCCGACGACGAGGATGATGCCCAGGTATTCCAGCAGGAGCGCGATGCCGACCGGCAGGTAGCGCACGGCGTTGAAGAAGCACACCTGCGCCAGGGCCACCCCCAGCAGCCCGAACATCACGACCGCCGCGCTGTTGCCGCGCAGCACGTGCCACCTGCCGCGCAGCGACAACAGGGCGGGGATCGCCAACACCAGGGCGGCCACACCGACGCGGGCGACGACCGCGGCCTCGGCCGACCAGCCGGCCTCGATGAGCGACCGCGCGAAGGTGCCCGAGGTGGCGAACGTGACGGCGGAGAGCAGCGCCAGCGCGGCGCCGGCGGCGGGTCGGGACTGCATCTCGCGCTCCTCACTTCGACACGGGTGTCATGAGCAAACTATCCTTATGCTTGTGACGTTAGACGGCCATCATGACAGGAGTCAAGTTGCTATTTGCTCATGACACCGAATGTTCGCTGATTGCCGCCACCGCGCTCGTCAACACCGCGGGCCGGGACGGCGAGCTCCTGCCCGACGTCGCGGCGCTGGACGCGTTCTTCACCCAGCACGCCTACAGCGGACGGCACGAGCACACCGACGCCGAACTGCGTGCCGTACGACAGCTGCGGCCCCGCCTACGCCGGGTCTGGCACGCCGAACCGCTCGAGGTCGTCGACATCATCAACAGTCTGCTGCGGGAACACCGGGCGCTGCCGCAGCTCATCGAGCACGACGACGAGCCCTACCATCTGCACGCCGTGCCCCGCGACGCGCCGCTGGCCACCCGGATGGCGGTCGAGGCGGCGATGGCGCTCGCCGACCTGGTGCGGATGGGCGAGCTGAGCCGACTGCGGACCTGCGAGTACCCGGACTGCGACAACGTTGTCGTCGACCTGTCCCGCAACCGGTCGCGCCGATTCTGCGAGGCCGGCTGCGGCAACCGCGCGGCCGTGACCGCCTACCGGGCCCGCAGAGCCGCCGGCCGGTCCTGAGCGACGTCGGGCCGCAGCTCGTACTCCACCTCGCCGTGCTCGGTCCCCGGAATCGGGTCGTCGAAGTCCAGGTGGAAGGTGCGCACGTGACGCAGTCCTGCCTTCTCCATGACCCGGCGGGACCGCTCGTTGACCGCCATCGTCTGCGCCCACACCCGCCGCACACCCACGACGTCGAGGGCGTGACGGACCAGCGCACGCGACCCCTCGGTCGCGAGACCGCGCCCCCACGCCGGGCGGCGCAGCCGGTAGCCCAACTCGGCCTCCGCGCCATCCTCCGAGGGATCGAGGGCGAACCAGCCCAGGAACTCACCGGAGGCCCTGTCGAGCGCCGCCCAACGCCCCAGGCCGGGATGCCGCTCGTACTGCGCGAGCAGCCTCGGCAGGTGCTCGTCGAGGACTGTGGCGCGCGGGGTCGCAACGCCGCCGGTCAGGAAACGCATCACCTCGGGATCGCCGTCCAACTCGACCAACGCGTCCACGTCGGCAATGGTCAGCCGGCGCATCCGCAACCGCTCGGTCGACACGCCATCGCCGTCCCACACGCCCCGCATCATCCCGCCGCGCTCGGACACCGTCGAGCCGAATACCGCAAGATCCGCGCAACTTCGGGGAAACTGCTGCTTCAAACCGCGCGGAAGCAGCAGTAACACTGAAGTTGCGGAGCAAAGGCCCGCGACCACCGTCGCGGGCAGGGCTGTCGCGTCAGCGCGGGGGCGCGACTACGAAGAGCCGCCAGGAGTACGCGTCGACCACCAGCACAGGTCCGTCCGGGTCCTTACTGTCTCGCACCCCGACCACGCCCCCCAGATTCGTAGCCACCTCGACGCACTGGTCGTTGGAACCACTGCGGCTACTCTTCCGCCACTGGGCTCGGGTCAGCTCCACGACTCCGCCACTTCTCTCAACAACTCGATCGACTCCTGCGGAGGTAACGCCTGCCCGAGGGTCGCTTCCCAGGTCCATTGTAGGTGGAGCAGATCGGCCGGCAGATCGAGTTCCTGGCCGCCGATCTGACCACCAAGGTAGGCAAGGTCGCTGTGGTCGGCAAGCGTGGCAAGTATGAACGGGCCGTTCAGGCCGGGGTACTCCTCCGCGCTGCGCGGCACCACATGTAGCTGCACCCGAGGATGCTCGGTCCCCAACCGAGCCAGGTGCAGGGCCTGCTCACACATCACCTTCCGGCCGCCAACGCGCCGCCGAAGAACTGCCTCGTCGACTACCGCGACAAGGTGCGGCGGTCGGTCCTGGTAAAGAACCTGCTGGCTGTCCAGCCTGTCTGCCAGCCGACGCTCCACCTCTTCGGCGTCGAGCAGCCGATCAGACTCGAAGATCGCACGGGCATAGCCCTCGGTTTGCAGCAACCCAGGAATGTGCAGCGGGTCGAACCAGCGCAGTGCCCTTGCTTCCGCCAGGATCGCACGCCAGCCACGCAGCCAGACCTGAGCCTTGTCCAGGCTGACCAACTCGCTCGACATGCGGCTGAAGAGGCCGCCGGTGTCCAGGGCGCGGTCGATGAGTTCCAGGTACTTCGCGGTGGGCGGCTGCTGGCCCAGCTCGACCGCGCTGACCATCGACGGCGAGTAGTTGACCGCCTTGGCCAGCTCGTCCTGACTCCAACCCCGTCGAGCGCGCGCCCGGCGCAGCTCCGCGACCAGGAACGCCGCCGCCGTCATCTGTCCATCGGCCATGCCCGACCACTCTCCAACCCGCCGGCGATCAACTCCAGACGGCCACCAGAGCCGGCACCGCCCGGGAACAGGGCAGCCACGACAGGTCGGCCGACCCCTTCCGACGGTAGTCGTCCGATCACCAGACTGTGAAGTGCGACGCCGCTCCCCGTCCCCCCGGGCCCAGCGGCGTCGTGCGGGACCGCCCGAACCCCCGTGCCGGGCGGTCCCACCCGCAAGATCGTGCTCGATCGTGGAAACAGTGGCCTCCCGACGTGCCGAGACCCCTCCATCCAGGATCGAGCACGATCTTGATCGGGCGCGGGGGTGAGGTCACCAGCGAGTCAGCTTGAGAGGACTCCCACACATGTCCCGGACCGGCCCGGACGACCGCACGATCGCACCCCGTCGACCGCACCTGCCGTTGCGGCCGTTGTGGCTCTGCCGGGTCTGCGCCGCGCCGTGGCCGTGCCCGGTCGCCCGACTGGCCCTCCGCCAGGAGTACGCCCACGACCGGATCGCCCTGAGCATCTACCTGTGCACGGTTCTGCACGACGCGGTCGCCGACCTGTACCGGCTCAACCCGCACGACGGCCCGGACCCGAAGGCCCTCTACACGCGGTTCCTCGCCTGGGCGACGCCGCGCGGCGACCCGCCCTGAGGCGGTCGGCGAGGAGTCACCCGGCAAGCCGGTCAGGGGTGGGTCATCCGGAGCAGGTCCAGGGTCTCGTCCAACTGGGTCTCGGTGAGCTTGCCGGAGTCGACGTGCCCTCGGGAGATGACGACCTCGCGGATGGACGCCTGCTTCGCCAGCGCCTCCTTGGCGATGGAGGCGGCCTCGTCGTACCCGAGGTAGCGGTTCAGCGGGGTGACGATCGACGGTGACCCCTCGGCGTACGCCAGGCAGACCTCGGCGTCCGCGACCAGGCCGGCCACCAGGCGGTCGGCGAACAGCCGGCTCGCCGCGGCCAGCAGCCGGATCGACTCCAGCAGGTTGCGGCCCATCACCGGAAGCATCACGTTCAGCTCGAAGTCGCCCTGGGATCCGGCGAAACCGACGGTCGCGTCGTTGCCGATGACCTGGGCGCAGACCTGGCGCATCGCCTCGGCGACCACCGGGTTGACCTTGCCCGGCATGATCGACGAGCCGGGCTGGAGGTCGGGGATGCGCAGCTCCCGCAGGCCGGCCCGGGGACCGGAACCCATCCAGCGGATGTCGTTCGCGACCTTGTAGAGGCCCACCGCGATGGTCCGCAGCTGCCCGGAGGTCTCCACGAGGGCGTCGCGGGCGCCCTGCGCCTCGAAGTGGTTGCGCGCCTCGGACAGCGGCAGACCGGTCGACTCGCGCAACTTGCCGATCACGGCCGCGGCGAAGCCGAGCGGCGTGTTGATCCCGGTGCCCACGGCGGTACCGCCCAGCGGCAGCTCGGCCAGCCGGGGCAGCGAGCCCTCCAACCGCTCGATGCCGTAGCGGACCTGGGCGGCGTACCCGCCGAACTCCTGCCCGAGGGTGACCGGCGTGGCGTCCATCAGGTGCGTACGCCCCGCCTTCACCACCGTCTCGAACTCGGACGCCTTGCCCTCCAGCGCCTCGGCGAGGTGGGCCAGCGACGGCAGCAGATCCTCCGCGATGAACTGGGTGGCCGCCAGGTGGATCGAGGACGGGAACACGTCGTTGCTGGACTGGGAGGCGTTGACGTGGTCGTTCGGGTGCACCGGGGAGCCCAGCTCGCGGCTCGCCAGGGTCGCGAGCACCTCGTTGGCGTTCATGTTTGACGACGTTCCGGAACCGGTCTGGAACACGTCGACCGGAAACTGGTCGTCGTACCCGCCCTCGGCGACGTGCGCGGCGGCGGCGGCGATCGCGGCGGCCACGTTGGCGTCGATCACGCCCAACTCACCGTTGACCTCGGCTGCCGCGCCCTTGATCTGGGCCAGGGCCTTGATCTGGGCGGGTTCGATGCCCCGCCCGGAGATCGGGAAGTTCTGCACCGCGCGCTGGGTCTGCGCCCGCCACAGCGCCTCGGCGGGTACCTCCACCTCGCCCATCGAGTCGCGTTCGATCCGGTAGCCGGTCGTCTCTGGAGTCGTCACGCGTT
This sequence comes from Micromonospora sp. NPDC005174, assembly GCF_040608495.1. NCBI lineage: Bacteria > Bacillati > Actinomycetota > Actinomycetes > Micromonosporales > Micromonosporaceae > Micromonospora > Micromonospora sp. NPDC005174. Next base: position 21,495 of record NZ_JBEXIJ010000009.1, read on the forward strand.
CCATCCTGCCGCGCCCGTGCCCGACCCGCAGATGATCCGTCAGCCCAACTCGGCGAGCAGCCGTTCCACCTCGTGCCGGTCCGGCACGTCGATCCACCGGCACCAACCGACCCGCACGAAGCAGGAGCATCGCCAGAACAACCCGGTCCCGGCCCGCAGTGACAGTGGATTCCCCACCACCGACACGCAGAGGCCCCAGGATCCCGAACCGCATCTGCTCCCCCGCGTCGATCACACAACATCCAGCAGCGTAGTCCGACGATCACAGCTCGACGTGATCCGGTGATAGTGATCTGAGAGCGGATCGAGTGCGATACATCGCAGACTTGGTCCAAGGTTGGCGGTGACGACATCCGACGGGGGCGGTGCGACCGCCCCACCCCCCAGTGGGCGGGCGTACCGATGTCGGTGGAAGTGCTACCGACGGGAGGGGCGCCAGGCGAAAGCCTGGCGCCTCGTCGCGTGACGAGATCCTGCCGCGCCCGTCGCCGACAGCAGTGATCGGTCAACCCAACTCGGCGAGCAGCCGTTCCACCTCGTGCCGGTCCGGCACGTCGATCTGGCGGTACAGGTCCAGCGCTCGGCCCAGGTACGCGCGGGCCCCGGCCGGGTCGGTCGTACCCAGACACCGGCCGATACCCTCCAGCGCCCGAGCCTGCTCGTATCGGACACCCAACCGGGTCGCGTCCGCGAACACCCGTCGGTACAGGTCGAGAGCACTCGTCACGTCCCCTTGGGCCAGGATGGCTCGGGCCAGCAGGATGCGCGAAACGCACTGGGCGGTCCGGTCCCCCACGTCGGTCATCGCGACGAGCGCCGCACGGTGCAGTTCGGCGGCCCGCTCCGGACGGCCAGCCTCCCGTTCCATCGTCCCGATCTCGTTCAGCACCTCGCCTTCACCGAATCGGGCGCCCACCTGTCGTTTCATGCGCAACGCCGCCCACAGCAGCCGGCTGGCCGGCTCGAGGTCGCCCAACCGGTGCCGGGCCATGCCGAGGTGCCCAAGGGCGTTGGAGATCCGGCGCGGGTCGCCGAGCTCCCGTGCGATCCCCAGGTGCTTGCGGGCGGCGCGCACTGCCTCGTCGAGCCAGCCCCACAGCAGCAGCGTCATCGCCTGGTTGTTGAGTTCGTTCGCCAACGCCAAGTCGTCACGCATGCGTGTCGCCAGCGTCCGAGCGGCGTCGTGTGCCTCGGTGGCCCGGTGGAACTCGAAGTTCGCGGCATACGAGATGCCCAGGTTACCGAGGGTGTTGCGATACTCGCGATGCAGACCGAGCTGGCGGAAGATCTCAAGCGATCTCTCCATCACCCGGATCGCCTCGGGAAAGTTACTCAGCCGGTAGTGGGCCGAGGCGAGATAGTTGAGCAGCGTCCCCAGTGCCTTCTCGTCGCCCAACTCCTCCGCGGCACGCAGGCCGGCGGAGTGCGTCTCGATCAACTCGTCGAGGCGGCCGCTCTCGAACTGGGCGTTCCAGCAGGCCCTCGCCAACTGCCAGCAGTGCCGCAGGAACCCCTCCCCTTCTGCCAAGCGGACGAGGGCGGGCCACAGGGCCAGGTTTTCGTCGAACCAGGCGCTCCCCTGTTCGGCCGCGATCGTGGCCAGGTCGGGACGGATCGGCTCCGTTCCGGCAAGCAGCGGCCGAGCGGCCGAGAGTTCTCCGCTGCGGGCGATCGCCATGGCGACGTGCAGGTGGTGGTCGAGCAGGCGCTCGATGCCGTCCCGCCTCTCCCCCGCCCGCTCCGGGTCAGCCATCAATGTCCGACCGTACTCGCGGACCAGGTCGTGCAGCCGGTAGCGGCCGGGCTCTGCCTCCTCCATCAAGTGCGCGTCGACCAGTTCGTCCAGGAGATCCTGTGTGCCGGGCAGGGACAGGTCGACGAGGACGGCCGCGACCGAGGTGTCGAACCGTACTCCCGGGTACAGGCCCAGCAGCCGGAACGCACGCTGCGCCGCCGTCGACACCTGGGCGTACGACAGCGCGAAGGCCCGACCGACGGACCGGTCGCCCGCTTCGAACTCGGTCAACGGATCGGAGCGGCTCCTCAGCCGCTCCGCGAGGTCGGCTATCCGCCAGCGGGGCCGGTGAGCCAGTCGGGCACCAGCCAGCCGGATGGCGAGCGGGAGGTACCCGCAGCGGAGGACGACCTCGTGGGCCGCCTCCGGCTCGGTTGCCACCCGGTCGGGACCGACCACGTGCCCGAGGAGTTCGACCGCCTCGTCGCTGTCGAGCACGGGCAGCGAGGATGGTCGACCCTCGTCCACACCGACCAACCGGCGACGACTGGTGATGAGCACCAGGCAGTGCGACCCGTTGGGCAGCAGCGGTGTCACCTGGTCGGCGGTGGCCGCGTTGTCCAGCACCACCAGGGCCCGTCGGCCGGCGAGCTCCGTCCGCCACAGCGCCAACCGGCCGTCCTGACTGGTGGGGACCTGGTCGGCAGGCATACCGAGCTGTCGCAGCAGCATGGCCAGGGCCGCGGACGGTGTCACCGGAATACTCTCGCTGTGCCCGTGCAGGTCGATGTAGAGCTGAGCGTCCGGATAGTCGTCCGCGAGGACGGTGGCGACGTGCACCGCCAGAGTGGTCTTGCCACTGCCGGCCATGCCGTCGATGAGCTGGATACGCGCGCCGCCCTCCACGTCCTTCATCAGACGCGTCAGCGTCTGTTGCCGGCCGGTGAAGTCGCCGATCGCGCGGGGTAGCGAGCGGACCGGGACGACGGGCCGGGTCTCCCGGCCGGCCAAGGCCAGGTCACCGGCGAGCACCCGCTGGTGCAACTCCTGCAACGCGGCACCCGGTTCGATGCCCAACTCGTCGGCGTAGACCCGCCGACCCTCCCGGTACACCGCGAGCGCGTCTGCCTGCCGACCCACCGATGACAGCGCGAGCATCAGTTGACCCCGCAGACGCTCCCGCAGCGGATGCTGGTCGACGCTCTCGGCCAACTCCTCGATCAGCTCAGCGGCCCGACCGAGACGCAACTCGACGTCGACGCACTCCTCCAGCACACTCAGGCGCTGCTCGTCGAGCGTCTGCGCCCGACGACGAACACTGCGACTGGTGATACCACCCAGGGCCGGCCCCCGCCACAGACCCAACGCGGCGCGATACCGCAGACGCGCGTCGAGCAGACGACCAGCCCCACCGGCGGACCGGGCCTCCTCCACTGCCCGGCCGAAGACGTGCGCGTCCAGGTCGGCGGGTCCGATCCGAACGCCGTACCCCGCCGGATCGGTGACGATGGTCTGCGAGGGCAGTCCCAGGTCAGTCAGGCGACGCCGCAGCCGCGAAACGCAGGTCTGCAACTGGGCACGGGCGGTGGCCGGAGGGCTCTCCTCCCACACCGCGTCGATGAGTTCGTCGACCGGCACCAGCCGGCCGGCACGGAGCAGCAGCATCGCCAGTACGACCCGGTCCCGGCCGGCAGTGACGGTGGACCCGCCACCGCCAACCCGCAGAGGCCCGAGGATCCCGAACCGCATCTGCTCCTCCGCGTCGATCGGACACCATCCAGCAGAGTAGTCCGGCGATCACCGCTCGACGTAGCCCGATTACCGACGCAAGAGGCGCCAGGCGTTCGCCTGGCGCCTCCTCGCGTTAGGGAGCGGTCAGCGGTGGCCGATGGTGAGCACCGGCTTGGTGACCTCGGCGAAGAAGTCGTTGCCCTTGTCGTCGACCACGATGAAGGCGGGGAAGTCCTCCACCTCGATCTTCCAGACCGCTTCCATGCCCAGCTCCGGATATTCGAGCACCTGCACGTGCTTGATGCAGTCCTGGGCGAGACGGGCCGCGGGACCGCCGATCGAGCCGAGGTAGAAGCCACCGTGCTGCTGGCAGGAACGGGTCACCTGACCCGACCGGTTGCCCTTGGCCAGCATCACCTGGGAGCCGCCAGCGGCCTGGAACTTCTCCACGTACGCGTCCATCCGGCCGGCCGTGGTCGGGCCGAACGAGCCGGACGCGTACCCCTCGGGGGTCTTCGCCGGGCCGGCGTAGTAGACGGCGTGGTCACGCAGGTACTGCGGCATCGGCTCACCGGCGTCCAGCCGCTCGGCGATCTTGGCGTGGGCGATGTCCCGGGCCACCACGAGCGGGCCGGACAGCGACAGCCGCGTCTTCACCGGGTACTTGGACAGTTCGGCGCGGATCTCGTCCATCGGCCGGTTCAGGTCGACCCGGACGACCGTCTCGGCCTCGAGCGCGTCGTCGGTGACCTCGGGCAGGAACCGCGCCGGGTCGGTCTCCAGGCGCTCCAGCCACACGCCCGACGGGGTGATCTTGGCAACCGCCTGTCGGTCGGCCGAGCAGGAGACGGCGATCGCCACCGGGCACGACGCGCCGTGCCGGGGCAGCCGGACCACCCGTACGTCGTGGCAGAAGTAGCGCCCACCGAACTGCGCGCCGATGCCGAAGTTACGGGTCAACTCCAGCACCTGCGCCTCCAGCTCCAGGTCGCGGAAGCCGTGGGCGCTCATCGAGCCCTGCGTGGGGAGGGCGTCCAGGTACTTCGCCGAGGCGTACTTGGCGGTCTTCAACGCGTACTCGGCGGAGGTGCCGCCGATGACGATGGCCAGGTGGTACGGCGGGCAGGCGGCGGTGCCGATCAGCCGCAGCTTCTCCTCCAGGAACTGCATCATCCGCGTCGGGTTGAGCAGCGCCTTGGTCTCCTGGTAGAGGTACGACTTGTTGGCCGAACCGCCGCCCTTGGCCATGAAGAGAAACTTGTACGCGTCCGGGTGCCCGTCCGGGTCCTCGGCGTACAGCTCCACCTGGGCCGGCAGGTTGCTGCCGGTGTTCCGCTCGTCCCACATGGTCAGCGGGGCGAGCTGGGAGTAGCGCAGGTTGAGCCTCGTGTACGCCTGGTAGACACCGAGGGAGATGGCCTCGGCGTCCGCGCCGTCGGTCAGCACGTGTCGGCCGCGCTTGCCCATCACGATCGCGGTGCCGGTGTCCTGGCACATGGGCAGCACCCCACCGGCGGCGATGTTGGCGTTGCGCAGCAGGTCCAGCGCGACGAACCGGTCGTTCGGCGACGCGGCCGGGTCGTCGATGATCGCCCGGAGCTGCGCCAGGTGCGCGGGGCGCAGGAAGTGGGCGATGTCGTGCATCGCCTCGGCGGTCAGCGCGGTGAGCGCGGCCGGCTCCACGGTGAGGAAACGACGACCCCCCGGGCCGTGTACGACGTCCACTCCCTCGTCGGTGACCAGGCGATACTCCGTCTGGTCGGGGCCGGTCGGCAGCAGGGGGGCGTACGAGAATGCGGCGGCACTGCTCATGAGCGGCAAGCCTAGGGCAGACCGGTCGATCATTCCCACCCGCCGGGCGGGGTCTGGGACGCCGCTCTCATCCGCCCGGGCCGGCCGCGCTCGACGCGCCGGAGTACCGCCCGCTCAGCCGTCCTTGCCGCCGTCCGGTTCGGTGCACAGCTCACCCTTGGGCCCGCAGTCACCGTTGCCGTCGTCGCCCTGCCCGGGACGGGTGCCGCCCGGGCCGGGGTTGCCGCCGTTGCCGGGAGGCGGGACGGGAGCGCCGGGCGTGGTGCCGAAGCGAACGTACCCGATTTCCCGACCCTCGCCGATGATCATGCCCTGCGAGCCGACGGCGAGGGCGTTCGCGGAGGTCCGCAGCACGGCCAGCTCCCGCCCGGTGCGCGGGTCGAGGGCGACCAGCCTCGACGGCTTCTCGTCGGCGAGCACCGCCGCGTACGGAGTGAGCGCAGCACCCGCCTTGGCGCTGGCCGGCCGGGTCCAGCGCACCCGGTCGGCGCCGAGTTCGCGGGACACCACCGAGCGCTTGTCCGCGGAGCGGAACACCGCGTAGCGGTCGTCGACGGCGACGAGCTTGGTGCTCGCCTCGCCGACCCAGAGCAGTCGCCCGTCGTACCCGTCGATGACCGCCTCGCGGCCGTCCGGGCCGACGCCGATCAGCACGTTCCGTGCGCCCTGCGGGTCCTCGCGCTGGACGCAGCCGGCGGTGTCGGCGGTGCGCAGGTTGACCCCGGCCCGCTGCCACGCCTCCTGTCCGGTCGCCGGGTCACGGGCCGAGATGGCGAAGTAGCAGGTGCCGTCCTGCGACCGGGCGGCGATCCGGAGCATCCGGCCGCCCACCACCGAGATCCGCTCGTCCCGGCCGGGCTCGACGTTCTGCAACACCCGACCGGTGGCGGTGTCGACGACGTGCACGCGGCCGTCGACCGGGAAGCCGAGCAGCGGAGGCGCGGCCTCGGGCCCGGCCACCCCGTCGTCGACGCGGGTGGCGGTCAGCCGGCGCGTGCCGCGCAGGCCGGGGTTGTCGGCGAGAAGGCCGCTGTGCACGCCGGGCAGGAAGGCGGTCCACAGTGGTGCGGTGCCGCGCGGGTCCCACGCGCTCAGGGTGCAGTCGGTGGCGTCCGAGCAGCGGGCGTCCAGCAGCAGGTTCCGGTACGTCCACACGGCCACGGCGTCGTTGTCGCGCCGCCGGGTCGCCCCGGTGGTCGGATCGAGCAGCTCGTACCCCTTGACCAGGAGTTTGCCCACGGCGACGACCGGATCGCGGTCGCCGCCGGCGACCGCCGCCCAGTCCGCCTTGCGCTCCCAGAGCTGGGCGCCGGTGGCCAGGCTGCGGGCCTCCACCCGGGTGCGCTGCTCGACCACGACGGCGTCGCCGGCGATGGTCACGCTGCGCGGGGTGCCACCGACCCGCTGCTGCCAGACCACGTCCGGCTCGGAGATGGGTTCGCTGCGGTCCACCCAGTCCCAGATGCCCGGGAACGGATTCCAGACGCCGGTGGCGGCGAGGGCGACGACCACGGCGAGGCCGGCCAGCAGCCCGACGCGCACGCTCCCCTTCGCCACCCGCACACCGTAGCCACGATCACGGATCTTCCGTACGCCCGCGCCGCCGTGTCGCCGCGCTTTCTGTGCCGGAAGGTGTTACAGCGCTGCGGACCAGTGGCAGCGTGCGGTACGAGATCTGCTCCGCGAGCGCGATGATCGTCGAGGCGCGGGTGATACCGGTGAACGAGACGATCTGGTCGATGACCCGTTGCAGGTCGGTGTTGGAACGGGCCACGATTCGGCAGAGCAGGTCGCTGGAACCGGTGATGGTGTGCGCCTCCAGCACCTCGGGGATCGCCGCGAGGTGCGCCGTGACCGGGTCGTGGCCCTGCCGTTGGCTGATCTCCAAGGTGACGAAGCTGGTCACCCCGAACCCGATCGCGGCCGGCGAGATCTCCGGACCGAAGCCCAGGATGACGCCCCGGTCGACAAGCTTGTCCAGCCGCGCCTGCACGGTGCCCCGGGCCACGCCGAGCCGCCGGGAGCACTCCAGCACCCCGATCCGCGGCTCCTCGGCGAGCAGTTCGACCAACCGGACATCGAGCACGTCGAGCTGTACAGCCTGCTCACCATTCATGGGTCCAGACCATACCGAATGCGCAACCTGACCAGCCTTTATGTCAACAGTTGCCCAGCCGGTGCCCGTACCGCGATCCTTCGGTGAAGAACCGGCCCACGAGGCCGGCCGGTACGCGAGGGAGGCCACCATGACCCAGGCGATCGACCGACCCCAGTCGACCGAGGACGTCGACATCGACCGGCTCGTCGGCGCTGTCGACCACGACATCAGCCACGACCCGTTTCCCGTCCGTGGGCTCGACCACGTGCACTTCCTCGTCGGCAACGCCAAGCAGGCGGCGCACTACTACTCCACCGCGTTCGGCATGACCTGTGTGGCGTACCGGGGGCCGGAGCAGGGCTACCGCGACCACGCCCAGTACGTGCTGACCAGCGGCTCGGCCCGGTTCGTGCTGACCGGCGCGGTGCGTCCGGACGCCGACGGCGCCGAGCACGTGGCCAAGCACAGCGACGGCATCAGCGACATCGCGCTCGAGGTTCCGAACGTCGACGCCGCGTACGCCCACGCCGTCGCGCAGGGCGCCGCCAGCGTCGTCGAGCCGCACGACGTGACCGACGAGCACGGCACCGTGCGGATGGCCGCCATCGCCGCGTACGGCGACACCCGGCACACGCTCGTCGACCGCTCCCGCTACCGCGGCCCGTTCCTGCCGGGCTTCGTGGCCCGCGGCCCGATCGTCGACCGGCAGCCGATGATCGACGCCGGCATCCAGCCGAAGCGGTTCTTCCAGGCCGTCGACCACGTGGTCGGCAACGTGGAGCTGGGCCGCATGGACGAGTGGGTGGAGTTCTACAAGCGGGTGATGGGCTTCTCCAACATGGCGGAGTTCATCGGCGACGACATCGCCACCGACTACTCGGCCCTGATGAGCAAGGTCGTCGCGAACGGCACCCGCAAGGTGAAGTTCCCGCTCAACGAGCCGGCCATCGCCCGCAAGAAGTCGCAGATCGACGAGTACCTGGAGTTCTACCAGGGCCCGGGCGCCCAGCACATCGCCGTCGCCACCAACGACATCGTGGCCAGCGTCGACGCGATGCGCGCCGCCGGCGTGGAGTTCCTGGACACCCCGGACTCGTACTACGAGGACCCGGAGCTGCGCGCCCGCATCGGCAACGTGCGGGTGCCGATCGAGCAGCTCAAGGAGCGCAAGATCCTGGTCGACCGGGACGAGGACGGCTATCTGCTCCAGATCTTCACCAAGCCCGTGCAGGACCGCCCGACCGTCTTCTTCGAGCTGATCGAGCGGCACGGCTCGCTGGGCTTCGGCAAGGGCAACTTCAAGGCGCTCTTCCAAGCCATCGAGCGGGAGCAGGAAGCGCGCGGCAACCTGTAACACTGTCGAGCGTGACGCAGCCTCCGCCGTACCAGACGCCGCCGGTGGGTGGGCCTCCGCCCGCCGCCGGCGGCGTCGCGCCGCCGTCCGGCTCACACCCCCAGGGGTACGCCGTCCCGCCGCACCACGCCCCAGCGGGCTACGCGGTGCCGCCGCAGTACGCCCCACCCGGGCACCCCGCGCAGTACTGGCCGGCCGTCCCGCCCGCGCTCAGCCCGGCGGGACAGCCCCTGGCCAGCTTCGGTGACCGGCTGCTCGCCTGGCTCATCGACACGGCACTGGCGAGCGTCGTGTCGCTCGTGCTGTTCATGCCGGTCTTCCTCATCCTGTGGTGGCGCATGTTCAGCGAGATGACCCGGACCAACCCGGACGGCACTCTCGTGGAGCCCGACCCGGCCACCTTCTTCACCAGCTTCTTCCTGCCGATGCTGCTGTTCGAGGTCGGGCTGTTCGTCGTGCTGCTCGGGCTGTACTGGCTCTACCACGTGGAGTACCTCAAGCGCGGCGGCCAGACACTCGGCAAAAAGATCATGAAGCTGCGCGTGGTGCCGCTCGACCCGAACGGCACGCTCGACCGAGGGATGGCCGGCCGCCGCTGGCTCGTGCAGTACCTGGCCTGCTCGCTGGTCCCCGGCCTGAGTTACGCCGACGGATTCTGGCAACTCTGGGACAAGCCCTGGCAGCAGTGCCTCCACGACAAGTTCGCCAAAACGGTCGTCGTTAAGGTTGCGGCGTGAGCGAGCGAACCAGCAGGTACGGCAGCGGAGCGTCGGCGTGAGTGTGGATCCCGGCTGGTACGTCGACCCCGCCGACCCCGAGACCCGTCGCTACTGGGACGGCGAGGGTTGGCTCGGCGCGCCCATTCCCGTCGACGCGACCCCGCCCGACGGGCCGCCGCCGCCCGAGCCCCCGCCCGTACCGGTCGCCCCGGCCGCGCCCGCCACCGCCCCGTCGGTGACCACCACGCCGGGCTGGCCGCCGCACCCCGGGTCGCCACCGCACGCGGGGCCACCACCGCACGCCGGGCCACCACCGCACCCGGGGTACGGCTCGCAGCCCACGCCGGGCGCGGGCGGCTGGGGCCCACAGGCCGGCCCGCCCGGCTGGCCACCGCAGGGAACTCCACCCGGCTGGACGCCAACGGGCGGCCCTCCCGCCTGGGGTCCGCAGGGCCTCCCGCCCGGTTGGGCCCCCGGCTGGCCCGGCCGGCCGCCCGAGCCGCGTCCGCACGGGTTCAGATTGGCCGGTTACGGCCGGCGGCTCGTCGCCCGACTGATCGACTTCAGCCTCGTCTTCGCACTGAACGCGCTTGTCAACGGCTGGTTCGTCTGGCGGTGGCTGGACGAGCTGGCACCGTACTGGCGGGAGGCGTTCCGGCGCGCCTCGGAGGGCAACACCTCCAGCGAGGGGATGCCGCCGATCAGCGAGCAGGCCGGGCTCCTCCAGATCGTGATCCTGGTGATCGCCACCGCGCTGTGGCTGGCGTACGAGGTGCCCGCGATGGCGGGCAACGGACAGACAATCGGTAAGCGGGTCATGCGGATCCGCGCGGTCCCCATCGCCGCCGACCAGCCGCTGGGCTTCGGCCGGGCGCTGCGTCGGTGGTCGACGCTGGGCATGCCCACACTCCTCTGGTACTGCTTCGGGCTCGGCCTGCTGCTGCAACTGGTCGACTCCCTGTCCCCCCTCTTCGACCACCCGCTGCGCCGGGCGCTGCACGACAGGCGCGCGCAGACGGTCGTCGTCGAGGTCCCGGCGACCACCGGTCCCCCCGCCACCGACGATCACCCTCAGCCCTCGGGAGACACCCCATGACCGACTCCGGACGTCACGAGCCGGCGCTGCGACTGACCCGCGCCGACCTGGACGCGCTGCCCAGCTACGTCCCCGGGCGCAGCCCTGCCGACCTGGCCCGCGAGCTGGGTCTGCCAGAGGCGATCAAGCTCGCCAGCAACGAGGTGCCGTACGGGCCGCTGCCGGGTGTGGTCGAGGCCGTCACCGAAGCGGTCACCGCGTCGCACCGGTACCCCGACATGGGCGTCGTCGCGCTGCGCGACGCGTTGGCACAGCGCTACGGCGTGGACCCCGACCGGATCGCCACCGGCTGCGGGTCGGTGGCGCTCGCCGAGCACCTCGTCCGGGCCACCTGCCTGCCCGGCGACGAGGTGCTCTACTCGTGGCGGTCGTTCGAGGCGTACCCGATCATCGCGGCGACCAGCGGCGCGACAAGCGTGCGGGTCGCCAACGACGCCGGGCACGGTCACGACCTGGCCGCGATGGCGGCGGCGGTCACCGACCGGACCCGGATGATCCTGGTCTGCAACCCGAACAACCCCACCGGCACGGCCGTACGCCGGGCCGAGCTGGACCGGTTCCTCGACTCCGTGCCGGACGACGTGCTGGTGGTCATCGACGAGGCGTACCGGGAGTTCGTGACCGACCCCGAGGTGCCGGACGGCCTGGACTACGTCGCTCGGCCGAACGTCGCGGTGCTGCGCACCCTGTCCAAGGCGTGGGGCCTGGCCGGGCTGCGGATCGGTTGGCTGGTCGCGCAGCCCGCCGTGGCGGCGGCGGTCCGCAAGGTGGTCACGCCGTTCTCCACGAGCACGGCTGCCCAGGCCGGCGCGCTCGCGGCACTGGCCCAGGCGGACGAGATGGAGCGCCGGTGCGCGCTTGTCGTCGCCGAGCGGGACCGGGTCACCGAGGCGCTGCGCAAGTTCGTGCCCGACGTGCCGACCAGCCAGGCGAACTTCGTCTGGCTGCCGCTGGGCGACCGTGCCGTGGTGTTCGGCAAGGCGTGCGAGGCCCGTGGGGTGATCGTCCGGCCGTTCGCCGGGGACGGCGTCCGGGTCACCATCGGCACCCCTGCCGAGAACGACGCGTTTCTGGCCGCCGCGGAGGCGGCGCTAACCTGACCCAGATCGGGGAGATAGGCTCCGTTTGTCTACTTCTGTCGGGCCGTCGACGCCGCACCGGCGTCGACGCGACGCACGACCGCCGACGGCAGGCGCACGTCAGGCCTTCCTCCGGCGGGCGGCGAACCCACCGACCACCAGCAGGGTCACACCCAGACCGGCGAGCAGCAACGTCGAACCGCCCGAACCGGTGACCGGCAGTCGGCCACCGTGGCTGGGCGTGGGCTGGGGCGGCGCCGACGTGGGTTGCGTGGGGGTGGGCGTGGGTGGCGGGGGTTGTGTCGGCGTGGGCGTCGGAGACGCCGGCAGGATCTCGAAGGTGACGCCGGTGTCCGCCGACGGCGCGACCCGGACGCCCCCGAACCCGCGCGCCCAGGCGGCATCCGCGTTGAGCGCCGGCGGACCCGCCAGTGCGAGGCTCGCCGCGGCGACCAGCGCGCCACCCACGAGGTAGTTGCCTGTCCTGCCCATGCACTGACCCCTTCCCGGAGAACTGAACCGTGAGAAACATACCTTTTACCGACAAAGGGTATGGACAGTTCAGCTCTGCAGCCACCGGGAACACCACGATCAGGTGGCGGCCAGGACCACCGCTTCCGCCGTCAGGTAGTAACGCCTGTCGTCGCCGGCGGGGTCGACCGGCCTGCGCAGGCGTTCCACCGCGACGTAGCCGCCCTCGGCCCCCACCGCCCCGGGCAGCCACCTCGTCCCGTCCCGTCCGACCTCCAGCGGAAAGCGGGACAGCTGCGTACCGGTCACCGGGTCCAGCGTCACCAGGTCGTTGGCCTCGGTCAGCAGGTGCACCCGGCCGGGCTGCGCCGCCAGGACCCGTGCCACACCGAGATCGGCACGCCGCCACAGCTCCGCGCCCGTACGCACCGAGCGGCCCACCGCCACCCCGTCGAGCACCACCACGGCCTGCTCGCCCACCACAGTGGCACCGGCCGGGTCGAGCGCGGAGGCAGCGACCGGCTCGCCCGCACCCACCAGCCACCCCCGACCGGCCTCGTCACCCGGCCCCGCCGTGCGCAGGGCCTGGCAGTCCGACCAGCCGGTACGACAACCGAGCGGAGTCACCACCAACTCCTCCGACCCAACCGGCGGTCGCCACCGTTCGCGTACCGCGCCGGTCGCCGCGTCCCGGAACTCGACGGTCGCGGGCCCGGCACACCTGTCCAGACCGATCAGCTGTCCCCCGTCGGTGGTGCCGACATCGCTGCGGCACCGGCCGGGCAGGTCGACCCGCCACAACTGCTGACCGCCATTCACCTCGACCCCGCGTGCCTCGGCGTCTCCGCTGACCACCACCACCGTGCGGCCGTCCGTCAGGTCGGTGAGGTGCAGCCCGCGCGGATCCCAGACGACTGCCGCACCGGTACGCCGTGCCACCGCCCGGCTCTCGGTGGGCTTCGGGCCATCGGCTCGCCACCGCACCCGACCGGTGGACGCGTCGAGCGCGACCAGCCGACCGTCCGACCAGCGGCTGACCACGATACTGCCGCTCGCCACCACCCCGGTCAGCTCCGCCGGCCACCGCCGGTACGACCAGTAGGGCGTGGTCCGGTAGCGCCCGTCCACCGGTCGGTCGGCATAGACCTGGCGGTGGGCGGCGTACACCCGCAGCGTCCCGTCCACGATCAACGGGGCGACCGGCAGTCGACCGATCACACCGGCGGCCGGTCGGGGCGCGGCCGGATAGGCACCGTGCGCCGGCGTACTCACCTCGGCCGGTGCGAGCACCCGGTGGACGACGACCGCGACGGCCGCCACGGCGAGCAGCACCGCCACCGCCAGCACGAGCCGTCGCCGGCCCCTCGGGAACCCCATGCCGCACCTCCGCCCGGCACCCTACCCAGCGCAGCGGGTCCGAGCCCGGCCAGGTCGTACGGGTCGAACCTCCGGCGGGAGCGGGAGGTCAGGCCGCTTCGAGCGAGCCGAGGGCCCGGGCCGCGACGGCCAGGTCGGCGAGGTCACGCCGGAGCGCCACCTCGACCGCGCGGGCGGCGAGGCCACCGAGCAGCAGTGCCACCACCCGTCCGTACGGGTCGGTGGGCACCGCCTCCTGGGTGACGGTGATGGCTGTGCACGGGCGGCGGCGACGGCGAACCGGCCGCAGGCTCCACGTGATCCGGTAGTCCGCGCCGGCGCCGGAGGAGCAGAGCACCAGCCGCTGCGGCGCGAACGCCTCCACCACCAGGAACTCCTCGATGACCGTGCCGCCACCGGGCTGGACGCGCTCCTCCCGCCAGGCGGTGCCCGGCCCGAACGGACCCGGGGTCAGCACGTGGACGGTGTCGGCCCCGGCCAGCCGGGTGGCCCGGGCGGACAGGTCGGTCAGCAGGCACCAGACATCGACAGCATGCGCCTCGATGAAACCGGTAACCGCGACCGTCGACATGTCACCCTCCCGTGCCGTCGACGGTACGGGAGGTGCGGGCAGGACGAGGCCCCCGGACGGAAATTCCACCACCCGGAGGCCACGTGTCCCTTTTCGGCGGCCATGTCGCACCGTTTCACCGGTGCGACACCGCTCAGCGCTCGAAGCGACCGGACCTGATCGCGCCGACGAATGCTGTCCATCCCGGCGGGCTGACAGCAAGTGTGGGACCGCTCTGGTCCTTGGAATCGCGGACCGCGACCAGGCCGATCACGTCGACCAGGTTGTCCGCCACCTCCACGCAGAGCCCTTGGTCGTTGGATCGGCTGCTGGTGCGCCAGAGCGCGCCGGTGAGATCGTGCATCGTTGTTACCTCCGTGTGCGTCGGGATGCCCCACCACCCGGCCGGACGGAATCCGACCGAAGGGGTGGCGGGGCAACGTGATCCGCGTGATCAACGGGGTAACCGCTTCTGGTTATCGCACAGACGGTGCGATAACGAGTCTCATCGATGAGACGGCCCGACGGGCAGGCACTCAGGCGGCTCCGGCGCGGGCCGAGGTGAACCGGCGGACCCTTTGCTCTGCTTCAGCGGACGCAACACTGAGCGGCCCCAGGTGTTGCGTCGGGTGAAGCAGAGCAAAGGAAACCGAAGTCGAGTGAATCCGAAGTCGAGTTAGGTGGCAGACGGTCCGGGCGGGGCGCAGGCCCGCGGGACGGGCCGGGTCAGCGGGCCGGGCGGACCGTTCCGGTGACCTCACCGAGAGCGATGGTGGTGCCGTCCGGACCAGGCGCGGTGGCGGTGATGGTGACGGTGTCGCCGTCGGCGAGGAAGGTACGGCTCTCGGTGCCGACCTTGGCGGGCTCGGCCCCACCCCACGTCAGTTCCAGGAACGAGCCGACCTGGGAGCGGTCCGGGCCGGAGACGGTGCCCGAGGCGTACAGGTCGCCCGTGCGCAGGGACGCGCCGTTGACGGTGAGGTGTGCCAACTGCTGGGCCGGCGTCCAGTACATGCCGGCGAACGGCGGCTCGCTGACCCGTTCGCCGTTCCACTCGACCGCCAGCCGGAGGTCGAGCCCCAGGTGCGGCACGTCGCGCAGGTAGTCGACGACCGGCGGGTCCTGGTCCGGCGCAGGCACGAAGGCGTCGGCCAACGCTTCCAGCGGCGTCACCCAGGCCGAGACCGAGGTGGCGAAGGACTTGCCGAGGAACGGGCCGAGCGGCTGGTACTCCCAGGCCTGGATGTCCCGGGCCGACCAGTCGTTGACCAGCACCACCCCGAAGACGTGATCGGCGAAGTCGTCCACCGACACCCGGTCGCCGAGCGCGCTGGGCACACCGACCACGAAGCCGACCTCGGCCTCGATGTCGAGGCGTACCGACGGGCCCGTCACCGGACCCTCGGCGGACGCCCGCTGCCCGGTGGGCCGGACCACCGGCGTGCCGGAGACGACGACGGTGCCGGCCCGCCCGTGGTAGCCGATCGGCAGGTGCTTCCAGTTGGGCAGCAGCGGCGGCTGACCCGGGCGGAAGATCTGCCCGACGTTCGACGCGTGGTGCTCCGAGGAGTAGAAGTCGACGTAGTCGGCCACCTCGAACGGGAGCAGCATCTCCACGTCGGCCAGGGGCACCAGCAGCGGCTCGACCGCCGGCCGGTGCGCCGGATCGGTCAGCAGTTCCACGATCCGCTGCCGGACCGCTGTCCACTGGGGACGCCCGAGAGCCATGAAGTCGTTGAGGGCGGGCCGGCGCAGCGTGCCGGCGGCGAGCACCAGCTCCGCGGCCTCCGCCCCGGCCAGGTCCAACACCCACGAGGAGACGCGTACGCCGATCCGCGGCTCGCCCCCGCCCGAGGAGAACACCCCGTACGGCAGGTTCGTCACGCCGTACGGCGAACCGTCGACGCCGCTCACCCAGGTCATGCGTCGTAGCCCCCGTTCACCAGCCCCAGCCGGATCAGATCGGTAAGTGGTTCCAGGATGCTGCACGAGCCGAAGCCGACCCAGAGTGGGCGCGGCGCGTCCAGCCGTCCTTTGACGCGTTCCAGCAGCGGACGCGGGTCAAGAGCGGTCAGCAGCTCGGCGACCACCCGCACGCTCTCCCCGTCGGCGGCGGCGAGCGTCGCGGCCAGCACGTTCGTGTAGCCGTGGTGGGTGAACCCGGTCTCCGGGTCCAGGTGCCGCAGACCCTGGTGCAGCCCGGCGGTGAGCTTGAACGGCAGGGCGCGGTCGCGGCAGGCGCAGATCACCGCCGCCAGCTCGGCCGGGGTGGGGAACAGCTCGGCCGCGAGGCCGCCGGTGCGGAACTTGGCGGCGATCGGCACGCCGTCGGCCCGGGCGGCGGTGAGCGCGTCCAGTGCACCCGTCAGCCCGAAGGTCAACGGCAGCTCGGCGTACACGGCCTCGATGCCCGGCATGGCCTCGGTCAGCCGCAGCAGCTCGGTGGTGCCGGGCAGTGGGTCTTCGCCCCGTTTGGCGACCGCCACCTCGACCTGGCGGGCCGTGACGCCGTCCGGCGCCAGGAAGGAGAGCGCGAACGGCAGGCCGGCGATCCCGGTGTCACCGATCAGCCCGATCACCAGGCCCTCGCCGGGCTCGACCAGACCGCTCAGCTCGCCGGTCACGACGGTCGAGGCGGGGACGAGCAGCGGGCCGACCAGGTCGGCATACCAGGCGGTGCGGTGCTTGCGGTGCGCCTGCACGGCGTCGTGCAGCGTGGCGCTGCCCGGTGGGAAGACGGCAGCGTCGTCCACCAGGGCGTGAAGGAGCGCGGGCACCTGCGTTGACACGGAACAAGAATCTACGGGACGCTACGAGGAACGGACAACAGCGTCCGATTATCGGACGCCTTCGGCCGGTGAACGGGATAGATCGGGAGGCGACATGCCGTACTACCGCAGCGTCGGCGAGGTGCCGCGCAAGCGCCACACCCAGTTCCGCCAGCCCGACGGCAGCCTCTACGCCGAGGAGCTGATGGGTCAGGAGGGCTTCTCCTCCGACTCGTCCCTGCTCTACCACCGGCACGCGCCCACCGCGATCATCGCCGCCGACGAGTTCACCCCACCCGCGTTCACCCGCGCGCCGAACCTGCCGCTCAAGCCCCGCCACCTGCGCACCCACAAGCTCGACGCCGGTGACGCCGACCCGATCCTCGGCCGGCAGTACCTGCTCGCCAACGACGACGTCCGCATCGGGTACGTGCTCGCCGACCGCCCGTCGCCGCTGTTCCGCGATGCCACCGGCGACCACTGCCTGTACGTCGAGGCGGGCACCATGCGGGTCGAGTCACCGTTCGGGGCCCTGGACGCGGTCGCCGGCGACTACGTCGTCATCCCCACCTCGACCATCCACCGGCTGGTCCCCACCGGCGACGCGCCCGTCCGACTGCTGACCGTCGAGGCGTCCGGGCACATCGGCCCACCCAAGCGCTACCTCTCCGTACGCGGGCAGTTCCTGGAGCACTCGCCGTACTGCGAACGCGACGTGCGCGGCCCGGACACGCCCCTGCTCGTCGACGGCGAGGAGGTCGAGGTCCTGGTCCGGCACCGCCGTGGCTGGACCCGCCACGTGTACGCCAACCACCCCTTCGACGTGGTGGGCTGGGACGGACACCTCTACCCGTGGGCGTTCTCCATCCACGACTTCGAGCCGATCACCGGGCGCATCCACCAGCCCCCGCCGGTGCACCAGACCTTCCAGGGCCCGAACTTCGTCATCTGCTCGTTCGTGCCGCGCAAGGTCGACTACCACCCGCAGTCGATCCCGGTGCCGTACAACCACCACAACGTCGACTCCGACGAGATGCTCTTCTACACCGGCGGCAACTACGAGGCCCGGCGCGGCTCCGGGATCGAGCAGGGCTCGATCTCGCTGCACCCGTCCGGGTTCACCCACGGTCCTCAGCCGGGTGCCGCCGAGCGCTCCATCGGCGCGGACTACTTCGACGAACTGGCCGTCATGGTCGACACCTTCCGCCCCCTCGACCTCTGCGACGCGGCACGCGCCTGCGAGGACGAGGCGTACGCCTGGACGTGGGCGCGTCGCGGCTAGCGGAAGGCTGTTCGGCTGAAGACCGCGAACTCGGCTATTGCCGTGGCGACGATCGCCAGCACCAGCGGCCACGGCGAGCCGACCACCGCGTACACGAGCAGCAGCAGTGGCGCGGCGGCCACCGCGTAGATGGCCAGGGCCATCGTCCGGTCGGCGTGCACCATGGCGGGCAGGACGGTCCGGGTGAGCCCCGGTAGCCGTGACGCGAGCTGCCAAACCACGACGGCGCCGGTCAGCGCGGCGAGCACCGCCAGGACCCGGGAGAACCCGTCACTCGTCGACGCCGCGAACGCGACCACCACCGCGGCTACCAGTGACCAGCCCGCGCCGTAGAGCACCAGGCGATGCAGGCCGTAGGCGAGCGTCCGAGGGGAGTCGATCCGGCTCGGGCCGGGAGTGACCGTCTCCGCCACCTGTTCCAGTGCTCCCGACCAGCGGCGCTGCTCCAGGCGCAGGACGCCGACGTCGTGCCCGACCTCGGTGAGGCGGGGGTCGAGCCGCAACGCCTCCCGGTAGGCCCGCTCGGCCAGGTCGAACAGCTCCAGCCGAGCAGCGACCAGGCTGAGCACCAGGTGCGCCTGCGGCTCCTGGGGGGCCAGCTCGACCCCACGCCAGGCCGCGTTCAGCGCCGGCTGGCCGTTGCGCGCGTCGGCCAGGATCGCCGCCGCGCTGCGTTGCGCGTACGCGTCGGTCGGCCCGAGCGCCAACAGCCGGTCGGCGATGGCCGCCGCTTCCGCGTACCGCCCCAGGTCGACCAGCGCCATGGCCCGCGCGGCGAGCGCCGGCAGAGCGTCCGGTGCGGCGGCCACGGCCGAGTCCGCAGCGGCGAGCGCGTCGACCGGCCGGTCGGCGGCGAGATGCACCCGAGCCAGCATGGTGAGGGCTTTCGGGTCGGCGGGCTTCAACGCGAGCCCTTCAGTCAACTCGCCGACGGCCTCGTCGTGGCGGCCCAGCTCGGCGAGGAGCTGGGCGCGTTCGAGGTAGCCGTCGGCGGCGAACTGGTCGGGAGCGGGATCGGTGGACATCGCGGCGAGCCTAGGCGGCCGGCGCGTCGTACACCAGGGCGACGGCGACGCCCGCCAGACCTTCCTCGCGGCCGGCGAAACCGAGCCCGTCGGTGGTCGCGGCGGAGACGGTCACGGGTGCGCCGACGGCCTCGGAGAGCACCCGCTGGGCCTCTTCCCGACGGCGACCGATCTTGGGCCGGTTGCCGATGACCTGCACGGAGACGTTGCCGATCTCCAGGCCGGCAGCCCGCACCCGACGGGCCGTCTCGGTCAGCAGCGCCACCCCGGACGCACCGGCCCACTCCGGCTGACCCACCCCGAAGGCGGAACCGAGATCACCGAGACCAGCGGCGGAGAGCAGCGCGTTGCAGGCGGCGTGGGCGGCGACGTCGGCGTCCGAGTGCCCGGCCAGACCATCCTGGTCGGGCCAGAACAGACCGGCCACCCAGCAGGGCCGGCCCGGCTCGAACGCGTGCACGTCGGTGCCGATGGCCACCCGAGGAACGATCATGATCCGAGAGTACGCGGCGAACGAACAACCGGTCCTGCCGCGCCGAATCGCCCGACGGGGCGCTGTCCACCGGGCCGGAGACCCCCGTCGCCGTCCTGAGCCACGGCGTGACGCGTCAGGCGTCGGCGGCGAGCAGATGCTCCGCCAGTGTCAGGTCGAACGGGCGGGTGATCTTCAGCGCGTACTCCGAGCCGGGCACACACGTCACCATTACGCCCTGCTTCTCGACCAGGCCGGCGTCGTCGGTGAGTGGATCACCCGCGGCGGCGTGCGCGGCGGTCAGCACCGACCGGCGGAAACCCTGCGGGGTCTGCACCGCGCGCAGGGCCGATCGGTCGACGGTGCCCAGCACCACCTCGCCGGCACCGACCTCCTTGATCGTGTCGACCACCGGCAGGACCGGGATCACCGCGGCGTGCCCACTCCGAACTGCGGCGGCGACCGATTCGACCAGCTCGGGTGGGGTCAACGCGCGGGCCGCGTCGTGTACCAGGACGATCGTCGGGCCGGCCGGCACGGCGGCGAGCGCGGCGGCGACCGAGGCCTGCCGTTCGGCGCCGCCGGCCACCACGGTCACCGGTGCCACCGGGGCCAGCAGCTCGCGGACACCCGCCACCTCGGCCGCGGGTGCGGCCACCACGATCGTGTGGACCGATGCGGCGGCGGCGAGCCGGCGCACCGCGTGCACCAGGAGCGGCTCGCCGGCGAGCAGACGCAACGCCTTGGGTCGGCCGGGGCCGAGCCGTACGCCGGCACCCGCCGCAGGCACGAGGACCGCGACGTCACCGCGCGGGTTGAGCTGCGCGGTCACGTCGCGGTCCTCGGTGGTTTCTTCGCTACGAAGTGGGTACGACGATGCTGTGTGCGGACTAGGCCTCGGTGAGGACCTTGTCGAGCAGCGTCTCCGCCTCGTCCTTGGTGCTCTTCTCAGCCAGCGCGACCTCGCCGACGAGAATGTCGCGGGCCTTGGCCAGCATCCGCTTCTCGCCTGCGGAGAGGCCCCGCTCCCGCTCCCGGCGCCACAGGTCGCGCACGACCTCGGCGACCTTCAGCGGGTTGCCGGAGGCCAGCTTTTCCAGGTTGGCCTTGTAACGCCGCGACCAGTTGGTCGGCTCCTCGGTGTGCGGAGCCCGGAGAACGTCGAAGACCTTACCGAGGCCCTCTTCGCCGACCACCTCACGAACGCCCACGATCTCGGCGTTCTCAGCCGGCACCCGGACCGTCAGGTCACCCTGCGCGACCCTCAGGACGAGGTATTGCTTAGGCTCGCCCTTGATGACCCGAGTCTCGATTGCCTCGATGAGTGCGGCCCCGTGGTGGGGGTAGACAACGGTCTCGCCGACACTGAAAACCATAGGTTCGAAACCCCTTTCGCTGTGTCTAGGGTAACACGCTCAGGCAACGATGTCTCACCGATGTCCTGACCGTTGGCGCAGCTCAGGGGCCCTGTGAGAGGTCTTTCTTCAGCTTGACAGGCGGTCAAACCGGTGGTTCAAACACGCTCTGTGACGATCGGATGACTTCCCGATACGGATGAGCAGAACGTCGAGATCAAGGGCTATGCGCTCCTCCCATGGTATCCCGGCGTGCGGGACCGCGCCCAGATGTAGCGGGAGGTGCCCCCGGTGCGGGACCCTGGAGTCCGAGCCACACTCCGCTCTCGAGACGCTTCCTGGGGGGTCCGATGGGCAAGCCGGACGCAGAGGGCCACGGGCCGCCCGACGGCCTGCCCGACCTACCACCCGAGTGGGGCCGCATCGTCGTTCCCGACGACGCCTCAGCTCTCGCCAGCGAAGCCGCCCAGGTACGTCGTGACCTTCGCCGAGCCACCGGCCGGTACGCCGGACGCCGGGCACTCGCCCTGCCGCTGCTCGTCCTGCTGGTGGCGGTGCTCACCACCCTGACCGGCCTGCTCGCCGTCACCTGGCCCCGCGCCGGCCGGAGCACCGACCGGCCCACCCCGGCACCCTCCACGCCGCCCATGCCCCTCGCCGGCCGGGCGCTGCCCGCGCTGGACCTGGTCGACGCCGGGCAGACGCCCGTGCCGCTCCGTGGCCTGCTCCCCGCCATGATCATCCTGGTGGACGACTGTGGCTGCCCGGACGTCGTCACCGAGGCCGTGGCGGCGGCGCCCGCCGGCGTCACGGTCGTCACCGTGACCGAGGGCCGGGCCGTCGCCACCGCACCGCCGCTCGACGGCGTCCGCGCGCTGGCCGACCCCGCCGGCGGTCTGCGCTCGTTCCTGGGCCCCGGTGCCGCCAACGCGCTGCTGGTCGGCCGCACCGGCGTGGTGACGCGGGTGCTGCCCGGCGTCGGGCCCGTCGACGCGTACCAGGATGATCTGACCGCCCTGGCCCGCTGAACGAGCAACGACCCCGCAGCCTACGACGGGGGCAGCGCGACGAGCTGCGCCTGGACGTCGATGGGCCGGTCCCCGACGGCCGACAGCGACACGCGGAACGGCCCACCGCCGGGCAGCACCTGGGCCGAGGCGAGCGTGCCGTCGCAGTCGATGCGCGGCGGACCGACAATTTCGGCCCCGGTGCTCGTCACCGCCAGGGTGCCGGGCCGGGTGCACCGGTACTGCAACAGATAGCGCGCGCCGTCGTCGGACGCCTGTCGGGTCCGCTCCTCACCGGGCGCCAACTCCCGCTGCTCTCTCCAGATCGTGTCGCGGAACGAGGGTAGGTCGCTCCCGGGTACGAGGACCCCCACATCGGCGCCGGTGTCGGCACTCGCATCCGTCTCCAGCTCGATCACCCGGCCACGGTCGCCGCCCAGCCGGACGGCTTCGCCCGTCTGCGGGTCCACCCACACCGTCACCCGGTCCTCGGGCACACCACTGGCCACGATGCGCTCCAGTTCGGTGCTGACGCTGGGCGCGACCACCGGTGGACCCACCGGGGCGGGCGCAGCGGCACGCCACCACCAGCCACCCAGCGCCAGCGCGGCCAGAGCCACCCCGACCAGCACCACCGAGCGCAACCGGTCGTCCGCCGCCGCATCCATGCGAGGAGCGTACCGGCCGGGTCGTGAGCGCTCACTCCTGTCGATCGAGCAGGACGGCGTACAGGGTGAGGCCCGGGCCGAACGCCAGCATGACGACCCGTCGGGGCGGCGGAGTCGAACGACTCAACCGGTCCAGAATCAACAGGACCGTCGGCGAAGAGCAGTTGCCGTGCTCGTCGAGGGTCGCCCGGGACGCGTCCAACGCCTGCGGCGGCAGGGCCAGCTCCCGCTCGACCACGTTGAGGATCCGCGGCCCGCCCGGGTGCACTGCCCATCCGTCCACGTCGGAGCTGGTGCCACCGTGCCGGGCCAGCAGGTCGTCGACCAGACCGCGAACGTGCCGGGAGAGGACCTGCGGGACCTTCGACGACAGCCCCATCCGGAATCCCGCGTCGGTGACGTCCCAGGTCATGTGGTCCGCTGTCGAGGTGTCGGTGACCGACGCGACCTCACGCAACGCGTACCCCCGGCCGCCGGGCACCACCACGGCGGCGACGGCGGCGTCCGAGAAGAGCGCGTGCGAGATGATCTGCTGGGTGTCCACCCGGGCCGTGGACGGCTGGATGTGCAGACTTGTCAACTCCGCACAGAGCAGCAACGCGGGCCGGCCCCGGGCGGTGACGAAGTCACTCGCCGCGCCCAGCCCGGGAAGCGCCGCGTAGCAGCCCATGTGGCCGACGAACATGCGCTGGGTGTCCGCTGCCATGCCCAGGTCGCGGGCGAGCAGGATGTCCAGCCCGGGAGTGGCGTACCCGGTGCAGGAGCAGACGATGAACATCCCGATGTCGCCGGCGTCCAGGCCGGCGGCGGTCAACGCGCGTCCCACCGCCTCCTTGCCCAGCGGCAGCGCCTCCACCTGGTAGCGACGCATCCGGCGCTCGGTCGGCCAGTCCGAGACGTCCTCGATCAACGGATTGACCGCGGCCTGACGTCGGGTCACCCCCGAATTCGCGAAGATCCGCTCGGCCAACGCCCGGGTGTTGCCGGAGAAGTGCTTGGCGAAGAAACCCTCCCACAACTCGTCCTGGGAAGCGGACGGCGGCTGCGCTGTCCCGAGCCCCGCGATCACTGGTACGGACACGATCCCCACCTCTCGTCAGACGCTGTCCTCCCCCTGGCCTTCCCACCGGCCACCGCGGCCGGCTCCTTTCCCGTGCGTGTCCCGCGACACCGGCTCACCAACGAGGTGCCGATCCGTCGCGGTCCGGGTCGCCGCCCAGCGCGGCGATGCCCAGCCAGTCGGCGCAGACGTCCGAGGTGGCCGGGTGCAGAGAGCCGCACCGGGCATCCCGGTAGAGCCGCTCCAACGGATGACCACGCCGGGTCGCCGACGTACCCGCCGCCTCCAGCATCGACGCCGCCACCTCGGCGGCCGTCGTCCCGGCCAGCAGCTTCGCCCGCCACACCCAGCGGTTGGTCTCCGCCTCACCCGGCGCGTCATCCACCCGACGGGCAGCCTCGGCCACCGCCAGCTCCGCCGCCGCCGTCGCCGCGTCCGCCCGGCCCAGCCGCGAGCGCACCGCCGGGAGACCGGCCAGGTTGCGGGCGTTGAGGTGCTCGGCCGCCGCGTCGATAGCCGCGCGGGCCACACCCACGTAGACCGCCGCGTAGCTGGCCACCAACCAGTGCGGCATCAGCTGGGCGACCACGAGCGCCAACCCCTCGACCCCGCCGAGCAGCCGGTCGCCCGGCACGGTGACGTCCAGGTGCAGGTCGTGCGACGAGGTGGCGCGCATGCCGAGGGCGTCCCAGGTCGGCTCGACGGTCAGACCGTCGCCGGCCGGCACCAGGAACTGCGACACCACGGACTGGTCGGTGGAGCTGCGCGCGGCCACCAGGTAGCCGTCGGCGTGGCCGGCACCGGAGCAGAAGGTCTTGCTGCCCTTGAGGTGCCAGCCGCCGTCGGTCTGCTCGTAGACCGTGCTCAGCTGCGAGAGCCGGGCACCGGTGCCACGCTCGCTCATCGCCACGCCGTACCAGGCGCCCTGGGCCGCCGCGGTGAGCAGCCGGTCCCGGGCGACCAACGCCTCGTCCGGCACACCGAGGGCCTCGGCCAGCTCCTCGGTGACCGCGCCCAGCGCGCCGGTGACCGAGGCATGCATGTTGAACACCAGCGCCGTCGCGCCGTTGCCCCGGGCCAGCTCGGTCGCCACCGCGGTGTACTCCGCGAAGCTCGCGCCCTGGCCGCCCAGCGCGCGGGGGACCATCAACCCGAAGAGGCCGGCCTCCCGCAGGTCACGGAAGTCCTCGATCGGAAAGGAGCCGTTCCGGTCGTGCTCCGCCGCCCTCGCGGCGAACCGCGGCGTCAAACGGCGGGCCGCCTCAAGCGCGTGCACCGTCATATCGCTCCTTCCTCGGCGTCCCATACCCCGCCACGAGCGGACTATCCTCTGCGGACCCCCTGGCCCTGGTACAGCACGGCGGTGGACCGGGTCGGCACGATGCGTGGCGCACGACCCGTCGACGGCGCACCCGGCGTCCGCGCGGCGCGGGCGCGCCGCACCAACCAGGCGAGCATCCCCCCGACCTGCGGTCGAATCCCGCGCAGGCGCAGCTCGACACCGTGTCGGGCGCACTCGGTCACCAGTGCCCGCGCGTCCACGAACAACCGTGGATCGTGGATGCCGCGGGGCACCGTGGGCAGCCGTTCGGCGATCCGCACCGCGACCAGCCGGGCCAGCGCCGTGTCGTTCAGCGTGTCCAGCACCAGCAGCCCACCCGGGCGCAGCAGGCGGCACGCCTCGGCCACCGCGCGCGGCCAGTCCGGCACATGCTCCAGCAGCTCACCGGCGGAGACCACGTCGGCGCACCCGTCGGGCAGCGGCACCGCCGTGACGTCGCCCTGGACCACGCGTACGCCGTGCTCGGCAGCCTGGACGAGCGCCGAACGGGTCAGGTCCACCCCGACGTGCCGGTAACCCTTGCCGGCGAGGTGCGGCGCGAGCAGTCCGGCCCCGCAGCCCAGATCGACGAGGACCGCGTCCGGACGCGTCGCCGGCGGCACGAGCGCCGCGCGGGCCTCGGCCAGCCAGTGCAGCATCGCGAACGCGCCATCTGGTCGCCACCACTCGCCGGCCAGATCGTCGTACTGGCGCGGGTCGTTGCGCGGCAGCACCCGCTCAGCGGTGGACGCCACGTCTCGCATGGCTCCGAGCGTGGCACGACTGCTCGGTAACGACCAGACTTCCCTTATGTCGTCGAGGGTGTTAGGGCTGGTCAGAGCGAGCCATCCGGAACCGGCCGCCGCGGTGACCACAGTGTCCGGTCTGCTGGCCTGGGGAGTGGGGCACCGGCCGGTGGGAATCGTCTCGGTGGTGCTGGCCGTACTCGCCAGCCAGCTCGCCGTCGGCTGGACCAACGACGCGTTGGACGCCGAGCGGGACGCCACTGTGGGGCGTACCGACAAGCCGGTCGCCGCTGGCGCGGTGGGCCGGCGCGGCACGGCCTGGGCAGCCGCGGTCGCCGCGCTGGCGTGCCCGCTGCTGGCGCTGACCACGAACCCCACGGCGGCGCTCTGGCTCACGGTCGCCCTGGTCTCCGCGCTGCTCTACGACTGGCCGCTCAAGGCCACCGCGCTGTCGGTCCTGCCGTATGCCGTGTCCTTCGGCGCGCTGCCGGGCTTCGTGGTGCTGGCGCTTCCCGGTGAGCCGACCCCGCCGGTCTGGCTCCTGACGGCGGCGGCCTGCCTCGGCGCCGGCGCGCACTTCGCCAACGTGCTGCCCGACCTCGCCGACGATGCCCGGACCGGCGTGCGCGGCCTGCCGCACCGCCTCGGCGCGGCGGGCAGCCGGACGGCCGCGGCGGGGCTGCTCCTCGCCGCGACCGCCGTCCTGGTCCTGGGGCCGCCCGGACGGCCGTCGGCCCTCGGGCTCGCGGCGGTCGCCACGGCCGCGGTCGTGCCACCGCTGAGCTGGTACGCCGAACGCTCGGCGGCCCGGGCGGGCCGGCGGCCGGTGGCTGCCTTCCGGGCGGTGATGCTGGTGGCTCTCATCGACGTCGTGCTGCTGGTGGCGAGCGGTCGAGTCGTGTGAGGGCACCCGGGAGGGGTGGCAATACCGGGTCCCCGTGCGGGCCTCGATCAGCTCCAACTACCCTGGAGCGCGGTCTGCGCGGGTATGGCCGCCTCGCCCGGCGTGCGCCCGGGTGGGGATCGTAACGAGGAGGACCGACGTGACGCGCTCGATCAACCGATCTCGGCGGGCGGCCCTGGTGCTGTCCGGGATCGCGGCGGCCACCAGCCTGCTGGCGTCCGGCTGCGGCGCCGGTCAGGTCGCCGAGACCGCCGAGAAGGAGCCGTCGGTCCAGGGCGTCAACCTCACGACCCCCAACGGCGCGTACTCGGTGCGCGGTCTGCTGGTGACCTACCCCGGCACCGAGGGTTACCGGGCCGGGCAGGACGCCCCGCTCAACGCGGTGATCTACAACGACTCCAAGAGCACCGTGACGGTCACCGTCACCACCCAGAGCGCCCGCGAGGTGCTGATCTCGGGTGGTTCGGCGAGCGCGACGCCGTCCGCCTCGGAGTCGGCCTCCGAGTCGGCCTCTGCCAGCCCGTCGGGTTCGGCCAGCCCGTCGGGTTCGGCCAGCCCGTCGGCCACCCCCTCCGAGACCGGTTCGTCGTCGGCGACCCCGTCCGCTCCGGAGTCGGCGCGGGCGTCGGGTTCGGCCAGCCCGGCCGCGCCGGGTCAGCCGGCCCGCATCGAGCTGGCCCCGCTGAGCTACCTCCAGCTCAACTCGGAGGCCACCTCGCAGCTGCGGCTGGTCGGCCTGACCGAGGCGCTGCGCTCCGGTCAGAGCGTCGTCGTGACCTTCGACTTCGGTAACGGCAACACCGTCTCCGGTCCCGCGCCGATCGCGGTGCCGCTCACCCCGGCGGCCCGCGTCTCGCCGATCATCGAGCGCGAGGGCGGCTACGAGGGCAACGAGGGCGGCACCACCCACGAGTGACCCCGATCTTGAGTACCGGACACCCCGGCGTGGGAACCACCACGCCGGGGTGTTTTCGTCGTACGAGAGGGCTAGCGTCCTGATGTGACCACCTCCCGATCGACCTCTGGCCGTGGCGGTGCGGCCGGTGCCCCCCGTGCCCGGTCCGCGACCCGCGAACCGCGCCCGGCGTACGAGTGCGACGCCTGCGGGCACCAACCGCCAAAGTGGGTGGGTCGCTGCCCGGAGTGCGGCGAGTGGGGCTCGGTGGTGGAGTCGACGGTGACCGGGCCGACCGTCTCCGGTCGGGTGGTCAGCTCACGACTGCCGAGCGAGCCGGCGCGTCCGATCGCCACCATCAGCGCGGCTCCGGCCCGCGCCCGGCCGACCGGGGTGAGCGAGCTGGACCGGGTGCTCGGCGGTGGCCTGGTGCCCGGCGCGGTGGTGCTGCTCGCCGGCGAGCCCGGCGTGGGCAAGTCGACCCTCCTGCTGGACGTGGCGCAGCAGTGGGCGGTGAATGCCGGCAGCCCTTCCCTGGTGGTCAGCGGCGAGGAGTCGGTCAGTCAGGTCCGGCTGCGCGCCGAGCGGATGGGCACCCTGCACGACCAGCTCTACCTGGCGGCCGAGAGCGACCTGGCGTCGGTGCTCGGGCACCTCGACGCCGTCAAGCCGGGCCTGCTGGTGCTCGACTCGGTGCAGACCATTTCGACCACCGGCACCGAGGGCGTGCCGGGCGGCGTGACCCAGGTGCGTGCGGTCACCGCCGCACTGGTCTCGGTCGCCAAGGAGCGGGGCATCGCGACAGTGCTTGTCGGGCACGTCACCAAGGACGGTCAGGTGGCCGGGCCGCGCGTGCTGGAGCACCTGGTCGACGTGGTGCTGCACTTCGAGGGCGACAAGCACTCCTCGCTACGCCTCGTGCGCGGCGTCAAGAACCGGTTCGGGGCGGCCGACGAGGTCGGCTGCTTCGAGATGCACGAGGGCGGCATCAGCAGCCTTGCCGACCCGTCCGGGCTGTTCCTCACCCGCTACTCGGAACCGGTGCCCGGCACCTGTGTGACCGTGGCGATGGAGGGACGACGGGCCCTGGTCACCGAGGTGCAGGCCCTGATCGGCGCGACGGTCGCCGGCTCTCCCCGCCGTACGGTCTCGGGCCTCGACTCGGCCCGCCTGGCCATGGTGCTCGCGGTCCTGCAACGGCGGACCGAGCGGTTGACCCTGCACGACCGGGAGGTGTTCGCAGCCACCGTGGGCGGCATCCGGGTGGTGGAGCCGGCCGCCGATCTGGCCGTCGCGCTGGCGGTCGCCTCCGGTGGGCTCAACCTCGCGATCGCGCCACACCTCGTGGCCATCGGCGAGGTGGGGCTGACCGGCGAGGTCCGCCGGGTCGGTGCGGTGCCGCGCCGACTGGCCGAGGCCGCCCGCCTGGGCTTCAAGGTGGCGCTTGTTCCGCCCGGCTGCGGCCCGACCAGCACCGGCGCCGGTCCCGAGCAGATGCGGGTGACCGAGGTCACTGATGTCCGTTCGGCCCTGCAACACGCGGCCCGCGCGTCCGCCGAGTGACTCAGCGTGCCGACGCCAACGGCGATACCGGACAGCATCGGCGCAAGTGGGAACGGTTCGAAGGGCGGCATCGTGACACATCACAGTAACCACGACAGCACCCACCGCACGGCAGTCCGTAGACTGTGCCCGTGCCGATCGACCGCGATACCACCAAGCCTGCCGGAGCGCCGCCCCAGGCCCGCACCGGCGCCGTGGGCTCGCCGGCCCGCCCGATCAGCGTGAGCGTGACCGCCGCTGCCGGGGGCGCCGGCGATCCGCTGCGGGCGAATCTCGCCCTGATGGCGCCCGGCACCGCGCTGCGCGACGGATTGGAGCGCATCCTGCGGGGTCGCACCGGCGCGCTCATCGTGCTCGGTTACGACAAGGTCGTCGAGGGTCTCTGCACCGGCGGCTTCCCGCTGGACGTCGAGTTCTCCGCGACCCGGGTCCGGGAGCTGTGCAAGATGGACGGCGCCGTGGTGCTGTCCAGCGACGGCACCCGCATCGTCCGGGCCGCCGTCCACCTGATGCCCGACCCGTCCATTCCGACTGAGGAGTCGGGCACCCGGCACCGCACCGCCGAGCGGGTCGCCCGGCAGACCGGCTACCCGGTGATCTCGGTCAGCCAGTCGATGCGGATCATCAGCCTCTACGTCAACGGCCAGCGGCACGTCCTCGACGACTCGGCGGCGATCCTCTCCCGGGCCAACCAGGCGCTGGCCACCCTCGAGCGTTACAAGCTCCGGCTGGACGAGGTCTCCGGCACGCTCTCCGCGCTCGAGATCGAAGACCTGGTCACCGTGCGGGACGCGGTGGCCGTGGTGCAGCGGCTGGAGATGGTCCGCCGGATCGCCGACGAGATCGCCGGCTACGTCGTCGAGCTGGGCACCGACGGTCGACTGCTCGCCCTCCAACTCGACGAGCTGATGGCCGGCGTCGACGCCGACCGCACGCTCGTCATCCGGGACTACCTGCCCGTCGGCCGCAAGTCCCGCACCCTGGACGAGGCGCTGGTCGAGCTTGACCTGCTCGGTGCCACCGAGTTGATCGACCTGGTGTCGGTGGCCAAGGCGATCGGCTACCCGGCCGCGTCCGACGCGCTGGACGCCGCCGTCAGCCCGCGTGGCTTCCGGCTGCTGGCCAAGGTGCCGCGCCTGCCGGTGGCCGTTGTCGATCGCCTCGTGCTGCACTTCGGCAGCCTCCAGCGGCTGCTGGGTGCGACCGTCGAGGACCTTCAGGCTGTCGAGGGCGTGGGCGACGCCCGTGCCCGGGGCGTCCGCGAGGGCCTGTCCCGGCTCGCGGAGGCTTCCATCCTGGAGCGGTACGTCTGATCCGGCTCAGCCGGTGACGGTGATCTTCACGGGTGCGCTGTACTTGGTGCCGACCCGCGCGAACACCTGGTACGTGCCGGCCGGCGGGAACGGGCCGGCGGCCAGCCCCGCGTCATCGCAGCGCGTGGCGTCCCGCCCGTTCCAGCCCACCTGGTAGGAGCGCTCGAAATTGGGCGTGAACGACTGCACGTCCGAGCCCTTGGCCTTGCCGCAGGTGTCGGAGGACCACACCTTCTCGGCGCCGGCCTTGATGAAGATCTCCTGGACGTCGGCGCCGACGTCGCGGCTGCACGTACGGTCCGAGGTGTTCTTGATCTTCAGTTGGAGGTCCACCAACGCGCCACGCTGGACCGAAGTAGGTCGCGCCACCGACGTCACGCTGATCTCCGCGTCGGTGCAGGTGCCGTCGTCGACCGATCCGGCGGCCGAGCCCGGCGGCGGGTCGTTGCTGGTGACCTCGGGGCTCGGAGTCGTGCCATTCGCGGCATTCGGATCGGCGGACCGGTCCGTGGCATTCGGCGCCGCGGAGCCGGATGCCGGCGGCGCCCCGGTCTGCGGGGTCAGCAACGAACCACTCGGCCCCGGGCTCGACGTCGGAGTCGACGTCGCCCCCGCCCCCGTGTGCCCGCCGGAGCGACCCGAGCCGGTGCAGGAGTAGAGCAGGACAATCAGGAAGAGAAGCCCCGCTCCGAGTACGACGGCGCGACGCCGCCAGTACACGGCGGGTGGCAGGGGGCCGACCGTCAGACGCATGATGCCCCCCACCGTAGTCGCGCCGCACCCACGCACGGGTCACGACGCGCCGGAGCGCCACCCGGGCGGCGCAACGAAGCTCCATTGAGGACGGACAGGCCAGCGCCCGACCACCTGGTCAGAGGTAGACCTTGCGCTGGTAGACAGCGTGCGCGCCGGCCACCCGATCCAGGAAGAGCAACCCCTCGCAGTGGTCGATCTCGTGCTGCAACGCCCGCGCCTCGAAGCCGTCCGTCACCAACCGGACGGGCGCGCCCGTGCCCGGCAGGTCACCCTCCACCACCAGTCGACTGGCCCGCTTGACGTCCCCGGTCAGGTCCGGCACGGACATGCACCCCTCCCGACCCGGCTTCCATCGGGTCGCCTCCACCACCCGGGCGTTGCAGAGCACGAAGGTGCCGTGCACGGTGACCGCCTTCGGGTGGCCTGTCACGTCGACGGCGAAGACCCGGGCGCCGACACCGACCTGCGGTGCCGCCAGACCCACGCAGCCCGGCGAGACCCGCATCGTGGCGACCAGGTCGGCGGCCAACCGGACGGTCTCCTCGGCGGTCGGGTCGACATCGCCTCCGGCCCGGCTCAACACCGGGTGCGGGGCCGACACGACGGCCCGCACCTCGCCAGCCACAGCCAGCGCCTCCGGCGTCCAACCCCCCAGACCGGCGTACGACCCGCGCTGCTCGTCGCTCACAGCAGATCCGGGTCTGCCGGCCGGAGGGTGACCTCGACCCCCACCTCGGCGGCCGTCCGGTGCAGCCGTTCGGTCAACGCCTCGACGACCCCCGCCGGCAACTCGACCTCGGCCAACACCACATAGAGCGAACCCGCCAACCGGGTGCTCAGGTCGGTGACGTTCCCGCCGGCGTCCACGAGCACACGGGTCATCGCCGCCACGATGCCCATCCGATCCGACCCGTGCACCGCCAGCACGTACGGCTCGCCGGCCGGTGCCACCGCACCGTCGGGCGTGACCGCGCGCACGGTCGCCAGTAGCTGCCCCTCGGCCGCCAGCGGCACCAACGCCGCCTCCACCTCGGCCGCAGCCGGTCCCGTGCAGATGAGGGTCATCGCGAAGTGCCCCCGCAGTCGGGTCATCGTGCTGTCGGTGAGGTTCGCGCCCAGCCGGGCCAGCACCTCGGCGACGTCGGCCACGATGCCAGGCCGGTCTCGACCGATGACGGTGATCGCGAGCTCGTTCATCCGCGCATTCTGCCCGACCCGCCCACCGCCACCGCGACACCCCGCCCGAGCCGCCCAACCTGCGGGACCGGACCGCGTGACATCATCGACGACGCCATGACTCAACCCGATTTCGCCGCCCTGGTCAGCCGATGGTTCCAGCAGCACGCCCGTGACCTGCCGTGGCGGGAACGCGGCGTGAGCCCGTGGGCCATCCTGGTCAGCGAGGTCATGCTCCAGCAGACGCCGGTGGTCCGGGTGGTGCCGGCCTGGCAGGCCTGGCTGGCCCGCTGGCCCGACCCCGCCGCGCTGGCGGCGGACACCCCGGCCGAGGCGATCCGCATGTGGGGACGCCTCGGCTATCCCCGCCGCGCGGTCCGTCTGCGGGAGTGCGCGGTAGCCATCGTGGACCGGCACGGCGGTCAGGTACCCGACCGGCTGGAACAGCTGCTGGCGCTGCCCGGCGTGGGCACGTACACGGCCCGCGCGGTGGCCGCGTTCGCGTTCGGGCAACGGCATCCGGTGGTCGACACGAACGTACGCCGGGTGGTCTGTCGAGCCGTGGCCGGTGAGCCGGACGCCGGACCGGTCACCCGTCCCGCCGACCTGGTCGCCACCGAAGAGCTGCTGCCGCCGGAACCCGCCGCTGCCGCGCTCGCCAGCGCCGCGTTCATGGAACTGGGGGCGGTGGTCTGCACTGCCCGCTCACCGCGGTGCACGGCCTGCCCGGTCGAGTCGGTCTGCGCGTGGCGGGCCTCCGGGCAGGAGCCGCCGACCGGCCCGACCCGCCGACCCCAGCGGTACGCGGGCACCGACCGGCAGGTACGCGGACTGCTGCTCGGTGTGCTCCGGGAGACCACCGGGCCGGTCCCGCACCAGCGCCTCGACCAGGTCTGGACCGACACCGTGCAGCGCGCACGGGCGCTGGCCGGCCTCGTGCAGGACGGACTTGTGGAGCCGGTCGGCGACGACTCGTTCCGGCTCGCCGGCGACGGCCCGTCGACCGCCACCGCCAACCTGACCACCTGACCACCTGACCAACTCGCCCCCGCACTCAGCCTCCACCGGCAGTCACCCTCGGGGCGGGCGCGGTGCACCACCCTCCTGCGCGCCCTTTGCTCTGCTTCAGCGGAGGCAACACCCAGCCGCCACGAGTGTTGCCTCCGCTGAAGCAGAGCAAAGGTGGTGTTGTGGGCGGTCCGGCCGCCCTCGGCGGCACGCCGGACGGCCGGGCGTACCTCCCCGGCGATGAGCGGTGGTCGCGACTCCCGTACCCCGGCACCCGGGCGCGCACGGCTCGCCCGCCGCGGCACTGAGCGAGGCACTTCGGGCGCGGCGTTGTGCGCGGCACCTCGGGCGCGGCATTGAGCGCGGCGTCGAGTTGAGGGCGGTGCGCAGAAAGAGGCGGGGCCCCGGTGGCTTACGCCGCCGGAGCCCCGCCCCCTGTGCTGCTGGTTATGCCACCTCGTCCGTCGCCGCTGCCGCGGTGCCGGCGGCCGTGCCACCGAGGTCGGCCGGAACGGCGTCCGGAACCTCGACCGGCTTCTCGGCACCCCGGAAGACGAGCTTGGACTTCTCGATGTCGTTCGGGTCGCCCTCGCAGTCCACCACCACGATCTGACCGGGGGTCAGCTCGTTGAACAGGATCCGCTCGGAGAGGTTGTCCTCGATGTCGCGCTGGATCGTGCGACGAAGCGGACGGGCACCGAGCACCGGGTCGAAGCCCTTCGCCGCCAGGTACTTCTTGGCGTTGTCGGTCAGCTCCAGACCCATGTCCTTGTTGCGCAGCTGGCCTTCGATCCGCTGGATCATGATGTCCACGATCGAGAGGATCTCGGTCTGACGCAGCTGGTGGAAGACGATGGTGTCGTCGATCCGGTTGAGGAACTCAGGCCGGAAGTGCTGCTTGAGCTCGTCGTTGACCTTCTGCTTCATCCGGTCGTAGGTGGACTCGGAGTCCTCCGACTGCTGGAAGCCCAGCGACACCGCCTTGGCGACGTCACGGGTGCCCAGGTTGGTGGTCAGGATGATGACCGTGTTCTTGAAGTCCACGATCCGACCCTGACCGTCGGTGAGCCGACCGTCCTCCAGAATCTGCAGGAGCGTGTTGAACACGTCCGGGTGGGCCTTCTCGATCTCGTCGAAGAGGACCACCGAGAACGGACGACGACGCACCTTCTCGGTGAGCTGCCCGCCCTCGTCGTAACCGACGTAGCCGGGAGGGGCACCCACGAGACGGGACACCGTGTACCGGTCGTGGAACTCGGACATGTCCAGCTGGATGAGGGCGTCCTCGCTGCCGAAGAGGAACTCGGCGAGCGCCTTGGACAGCTCGGTCTTACCCACACCGGACGGGCCGGCGAAGATGAACGAGCCCGAGGGGCGCTTCGGGTCCTTCAGGCCGGCCCGGGTACGCCGGATCGCCTTCGAGACCGCCTTGACCGCGTCCTCCTGGCCGATGACGCGCTTGTGCAGCTCGTCCTCCATGCGCAGCAGGCGCGAGGTCTCCTCCTCGGTCAGCTTGTAGACCGGGATGCCGGTCCAGTTGCCGAGCACCTCGGCGATCTGCTCGTCGTCGACCTCGCTGACGACGTCCAGGTCACCGGCCTTCCACTCCTTCTCCCGCTGCGCCTTCTGACCGAGGAGCTGCTTCTCCTTGTCGCGCAGCTGGGCGGCGCGCTCGAAGTCCTGCGCGTCGATCGCGGACTCCTTGTCGCGACGCACCTGGGCGATGCGCTCGTCGAAGTCACGCAGGTCTGGCGGCGCGGTCATCCGACGGATCCGCATCCGGGCACCGGCCTCGTCGATCAGGTCGATCGCCTTGTCCGGCAGGAAGCGGTCGGAGATGTACCTGTCGGCCAGGGTCGCGGCGGCCACGAGAGCGGCGTCCGTGATCGAGACCCGGTGGTGCGCCTCGTAACGGTCACGCAGGCCCTTGAGGATCTCGATGGTGTGCGCCAGCGACGGCTCACCCACCTGGATCGGCTGGAAGCGGCGCTCGAGAGCGGCGTCCTTCTCCAGGTGCTTGCGGTACTCGTCGAGCGTGGTGGCACCGATGGTCTGCAGCTCGCCACGGGCCAGCATCGGCTTGAGGATGCTCGCGGCGTCGATCGCGCCCTCGGCGGCACCCGCACCCACCAGGGTGTGGATCTCGTCGATGAACAGGATGATGTCGCCGCGGGTGCGGATCTCCTTGAGCACCTTCTTGAGGCGCTCCTCGAAGTCACCGCGGTAGCGGGATCCGGCGACCAGCGCACCCAGATCGAGCGTGTAGAGCTGCTTGTCCTTCAGAGTCTCGGGCACCTCGCCCTTGATGATCTTCTGGGAAAGCCCCTCCACCACGGCGGTCTTACCGACGCCGGGCTCACCGATCAGGACCGGGTTGTTCTTGG
Source organism: Micromonospora sp. NPDC005174 (assembly GCF_040608495.1). Lineage (NCBI taxonomy): Bacteria > Bacillati > Actinomycetota > Actinomycetes > Micromonosporales > Micromonosporaceae > Micromonospora > Micromonospora sp. NPDC005174. The sequence continues at coordinate 57,220 of NZ_JBEXIJ010000009.1, forward strand.
TACGGCGGGACAGCACCTGCATGACCCGCTCGATTTCCTTCTCGCGCCCGATGACCGGGTCGAGCTTGCCCTCGCGGGCGGCCTGGGTCAGGTTGCGGCCGAACTGGTCCAGCACGAGGCTGGTCGACGGCGCGGCCTCACCCGGAGCGGCGCCTGCGGCGGCGGGCTCCTTGCCCTGGTAACCGGAGAGGAGCTGGATCACCTGCTGGCGGACCCGGTTGAGGTCGGCGCCGAGCTTGACCAGCACCTGGGCGGCGACGCCCTCACCCTCGCGGATCAGCCCGAGCAGGATGTGCTCCGTGCCGATGTAGTTGTGGCCGAGCTGCAGCGCCTCGCGCAGCGACAGCTCCAGCACCTTCTTGGCCCGCGGCGTGAACGGGATGTGCCCGCTCGGCGCCTGCTGACCCTGGCCGATGATTTCCTCGACCTGCTGGCGCACGCCCTCCAGGGAGATGCCGAGGCTCTCCAGAGCCTTGGCGGCGACGCCCTCACCCTCGTGGATGAGGCCCAGCAGGATGTGCTCCGTACCGATGTAGTTGTGGTTGAGCATCCGGGCCTCTTCTTGGGCCAGGACGACAACCCGTCGCGCTCGGTCGGTGAACCGCTCGAACATGCCCTCGTGCTCCTCACGTGCCGTGCGCCTTGATGGTCTAGATCTCGGCGGGGCCGGTGCACGAACGTCCAAGACGGGCGTCCGTGCCTCCTTACTCTATCGTCGCTGACCGACTCAGCTGAGGTCGTGTCTCTCTGGTCGGGGTCGGTTCCACGTCGTTTTGCACAACCGTCCGCGCTCAGGAGGTGTTCCGGTAGCCCTGTCGCTACGCGCAGAGCGAAATCCGACGGTCCACGCGGAGGCCTCCAGCCGGTCGTCCACAGGCTGTGGATAGGTACTCCACCGCCTGTGGACAACGCCGGTCGGGCCGCCCGCCATTCCCGCCCGCGCCCGCGCCCGTGGCTCCGATCCGACCCGACGGGTCGGGAATACGGCGACGCCGGCCCGGAGAGTGCTCCGGCCCGGCGTCGGTGTCGCCTGGCGGTGGCGGCTGCCACCGGTCAGCTGAACGGATCAGCGCTTGGCGTGGAACTCGTCGACGATCTCCTGCGGAATACGACCCCGGTCCGAGATGTCCTTGCCGGCCTTCTTGGCCCAGTCCCGGATCGCCTTGTTCTGCTCCCGGTCGGCGGTGGCGCCGCCGCGACCACGAGCAGCCCGTCCACCGATCACCACGCCACCGCGACCGACCTTGGTGCCGGCTCCGACGTACGGCGCGAATACGTCGCGCAATTTCGCGGCGTTGGCGCCGGACAGGTCGATCTCGTACTGAACGCCGTCGAGCGCGAACTTGACGGTCTCGTCCGCGTCCCCGCCGTCCAGGTCATCGACCAGCTTGTGAATGATCTGCTTGGCCACGTCCCACATTCCTTTCGAGCAGGGCGCTCCTGCTAATGAGAGCACAATAGCCCGCGTGCTGCTCGCCCCGTCAATAGGATGCCGTTACGACTCGCTGGGAGTCGGCGGTCGACTACTCCGGGCGGACCAACGGGAAGAGGATCGTTTCCCGAATTCCGAGGCCGGTGAGGGCCATCAAGAGGCGGTCGATTCCCATTCCCATACCCCCGGCCGGAGGCATTCCGTACTCCATGGCCCGGAGAAAGTCCTCGTCGAGACGCATCGCCTCGTCATCACCACGGGCGGCGAGCTGCGCCTGGGCGACCAGCCGTTCCCGCTGCACCACCGGGTCGACCAGCTCGGAGTACCCGGTGCCCAGCTCGAAACCGAGGACGTAGAGGTCCCACTTCTCGGCAAGCCCCGGCTCGCTGCGGTGCGCCCGGGTGAGCGGGCTGGTCTCCTCCGGGTAGTCCCGTACGAAGGTGGGCGCCTGCAGGCCGGGGACGACCAGTTCCTCGAACAGCTCCTCGGCCAGCTTGCCCGGGCCCCACTTCGGGTCCACGGCCAATCCCACCTTGTCCGCGTACTCGACCAGCCGGGAACGTTCGGTACGGACCGTGACCTCCTCGCCGAGCGCCTCGGAAAGGACCCCGAACAGGGGCACCGATCGCCACTCCCCGCCCAGGTCGAACTCCCGCCCGTCGGCGTGGGTCACCACCGTCGAGCCGCTCACCGCGATCGCCGCCTGTTGCACGAGATTGCGGGTCAACTCGCCGATCGTGTCGTAGTCCCCGTACGCCTGGTAGGTCTCCAGCATCGCGAACTCGGGCGAGTGCGAAGAGTCGACACCCTCATTACGGAAGTTGCGGTTGATCTCAAAGACGCGGTCCACGCCACCGACGACGGCACGCTTCAAAAACAGTTCCGGAGCGATTCGCAGATACAGATCGGTGCTCAACGCATTGCTGTGGGTCACGAACGGTCGGGCCGTCGCGCCACCGTGCAACAGTTGCAGCATCGGAGTTTCCACCTCGATGAAACCCTGACCGTGCAGTGCATCGCGCAGGCTGCGTACCGCCGCCGCGCGGGTACGGACCATCTGCCGGGCCTGCGGACGCACGACCAGGTCCACGTAGCGCTGCCGGACCCGCGCCTCCTCGGAGAGCGGCTTGTGCGCCACCGGTAACGGCCGCAGCGCCTTGGCGGTCATCTCCCACCGCTGCGCCAGCACCGACAGCTCGCCCCGGCGGCTCGTGATCACCTCGCCGGTCACGCCGACGTGGTCACCCAGGTCGACCAGGCGCTTCCAGGCCTCCAACCGCTCCGCGCCGACCTTGTCGAGGGACAGCATGGCCTGCAACTCGGTGCCGTCGCCGTCGCGCAGGGTCGCGAAGCAGAGCTTCCCCGTGTTGCGTACGAAGATCACCCGGCCGGTGACCGAGACCTCGTCGCCGGTGGCGGTGTCGGTGGGCAACTCGGCGTAGCGGGTACGGATCTCGGCCAGCGTGGTGGTCCGGGGGAACCCGACCGGGTAGGGCTCGACGCCGTCGGCGAGCATCCGGTCCCGCTTCTCCCGGCGGACCTTCATCTGCTCGGGAAGGTCATCGGCGGGGTCCACTGGCACGGCGTTCTGCTCGCTCACGGCACGCTTCCTCGTCACGGGAGATACAGGGGGTCAGGCCCGAGCGTACTCAAGCGTTCCGGGAGCCGTTAGCGGATACTGCCCGTCATGGTCGATCACACTCACGCCCTGTCCTTCGGTGCTGCGGCGAGCGATTACGACCGGTTCCGACCCACCTATCCCGAAGAGGCGATTCGTTGGGCCCTCGACGGCCTGAGCGACGCCGGACGGGCCGAGCCAGGCGACGGCGGACAGGTTGTCGACCTGGGCGCGGGAACCGGCATCCTGACGCGCGCCGTGCAGGCCCTGGGCTTCCACGTCGTACCCGTCGAGCCTGATCAGGGGATGCGGACGCAACTCGCGGTCTCGACGCCGGGCACGACGGCGCTGGCGGGCAGCGCGGAGGCCGTGCCACTGCCCGACGGCGTGGCGGACGCGGTGCTGGTCGGGACGGCGTACCACTGGTTCGACCGAGAGCCCGCGCACGCCGAGATCGCCCGGGTACTGCGCCCCGGCGGCATCTTCGCCCCCATCTGGAACATTCGCGACGACAGCGTCGAATGGGTGGCGGAGCTGGGCAGGATCGCCCACCTCGACGACAAGTCGGCCGATCTGGTCCAGAAGAACACCGACTTCGGTCCCGGGTTCACGGCGGTCGAGGCGCGCGAGTTCGGCCACCGCACGGTCCTCACGCCGGGCGAGGTGCTGGGCATGATCCGCACCCGTTCGTACTGGCTCACCGCCTCGACCGACGACCAGCGGCGGGTCGAACGCGAGCTGGCCGGCCTGCTGGACACCCACCCCGCCCTGGCCGGCCGGGAAACCGTCGAGCTGCCGTACCGGACGTTGGTCCTGCGCGCCCGACGCCTCTGACCCGGTCAGATGTTGCGCTCGTAGACCATCCGCAGGCCGATCAGGGTGATCATCGGCTCGTGGTGGGTGATGCTGCGGCATTCGTTCATCACCAGGGAGGCGAGGCCGCCGGTGGCGATCACCGCCCGCACCTCGCCCAGCTCCTCGGTCATCCGCTCGACGATCCGGTCCACCTGCCCGGCGAAGCCGAAGTACAGGCCGGCCTGGAGGCACTCCACGGTGTTCTTGCCGATCACCGAGCGGGGCTTGGTGGCCTCGACCTTGCGCAGCTGGGCGGCCCGGGCCGCGAGCGCGTCGAAGGAGATCTCGATGCCCGGCGCGAACGCGCCGCCGAGGAACTCGCCGCGACCGCTGATCACGTCGAAGTTGGTGGTGGTGCCGAAGTCCACGACGATCGACGGCCCACCGTAGAGCGTGTACGCGGCCAGGGTGTTCACCACCCGGTCGGCGCCCACCTCCTTCGGGTTGTCGATCGCCAACTGCACCCCGGTGCGCACGCCGGGCTCGACGATGACACTCGGCAGGTCGGCGTAGTAGCGGTCGAGCATGGTCCGCAGCGAGCGCAGCGCGGCGGGCACCGTGGAGCAGGCCGCCACACCGGTGATCTCGACGTTGTCCCCGGCGAGCAGACCCCGGAACATCAGGCCCAGCTCGTCCGCCGTCGAACGGGCGTCGGTCTTGATCCGCCAGGAGTGCACCAGCTTGTCGCCCTCGAAGGTCGCCAGCACGGTGTTGGTGTTTCCGATGTCGATGCAGAGCAGCACGCTCGCAGCCTAGACAACTAATCGGTGCGCAGGTCCAGCGCGATGTCCAGGATCGGCGACGAGTGCGTCAACGCGCCCACCGAGAGGAAGTCGACGCCGGTGGCCGCGTAGCGGGCCGCCACCTCCAGGGTCAGGCCGCCGGTCGCCTCCAGCTCCGCCCGGTCGCCCACCGCCGCGACCGCCTCGGCCAGCACCTGGGGGGTCATGTTGTCGCAGAGCAGGAAGTCCGCCCCGGCCTCCACCGCCTCCACGGCCTCGGCGACGGTGGTCACCTCGACCTGCACCGGCACCTCCGGAAACGACTCCCGGACCCGCCGGTACGCCGCAGTGATGCCCCCGGCCGCCAGCTTGTGGTTGTCCTTGATCATGGCCACGTCATAGAGGCCCATCCGCTTGTTGGTACCGCCGCCGGCCCGGACCGCGTACTTTTCCAGCGCCCGCAGGCCCGGCGTCGTCTTGCGGGTGTCCAGCACCATCGCCTTCGTGCCGGCCAGGGCGTCCGCCCAGGCCCGGGTGTGGGTGGCCACCCCGGACATCCGGCAGAGCAGGTTGAGCGCCGTCCGCTCGGCCGTCAGCAGCAACCGGGTCGGGCCGGCCACCGTCGCCAGCACGTCGCCGCGGGCCACCCGCTCGCCGTCGTGGACCGACACCGACATCTCGACGGTACGACCGAAGTCCGTCACCTCGCCCACCAGCTCGAACACCGCGGCAGCCACCGCCAGCCCAGCCACCACGCCGTCCGCCCGGGCGATCAGATCGGCGGTGTCGGTCTGCTCGGCCGGGATGGTCGCCACGCTGGTGACATCCAGGAACTCCGGCCCCAGATCCTCGACCAGCGCGTTCTCCACCACCCGGCGTACCTGCTCCGGGTCCAGTCCGGCCGCTCGCAGCGCCGCCCGCGTCGACTCCGTCATCATCATCATCTCCGTTCGCGACTGCGGGGCTCGCAGAACCGGCTCACTCCTCGCGCTCACTGGTCGCTCCCCTCCCACTGCTGCGTCATCCGACCCTGCGTCCCGACCGAACCGACGAGGTGGCCCCGCCACCGCTCGTCCGCCGTCGGGAAGTCCTCCCGCCAGTGGCAACCCCGCGTCTCGCCCCGCGCGTAGGCCGCCCCGACGAGCGTCGCCGCCACCGTGAGCAGGTTCGTCGCCTCCCAGTCGGCGGTCCGGGGTCGACCCCGGGCGGCACCCACCTCGGTCAGCGTCCCGGCCGCCTCGGCCAGCGTCGCCGCCGAGCGCAGCACCCCGGCCCCACGGGTCATCGCCCGCTGCAACGTCGACGTCGCCTCGGCCGGTACGACCCAGCCCGCGCCACCCCGCCAGGCGCCGACGTCGGCCGGTTGGGCCTGCTCGGGCAGGCCGGCCGCGATGTCGTCGGCGATGCGCCGGGAGAACACCAGTCCTTCCAGCAGCGAGTTGCTGGCCAGCCGGTTCGCGCCGTGCACGCCCGTGCAGGCCACCTCGCCGCAGGCGTACAGACCGGGGATCGACGTGCGGCCGCGCAGGTCGGTGCGGACTCCGCCGGAGGCGTAGTGGGCGGCCGGCGCCACCGGGATCAGGTCGGTCGCCGGGTCCACGCCGATCGCCAGGCAGGACGCCACGATGGTCGGGAAACGCGCGGCCAGGAAGTCGCCGCCCAGGTGCCGGGCGTCGAGGAAGACGTGGTCCGCGCCGCTGGCCAGCAGCACCCGGTGGATGCCCTTGGCCACCACGTCCCGGGGGGCCAGCTCGGCCAGCTCGTGCTGGCCCACCATGAACCGCTTGCCGTCGGCGTCCACCAGGTACGCCCCCTCGCCGCGCAGCGCCTCGGAGACCAGCGGCTGCTGCGCGTGCCCGGCGCCGGGCACCCCGGCACGGGACGGGGTGATCAGCGCGGTCGGGTGGAACTGCACGAACTCCACGTCGGTCACCGCCGCGCCGGCCCGCAGCGCCAACGCCACGCCGTCGCCGGTGGAGACCGCCGGATTGGTGGTGGCCGCGAAGATCTGCCCCATCCCGCCGGTGGCCAGCACCACCGCCCGGGCCAGCAGCGCGCCCACGCCGTCCTCGCTGCCCTCACCGAGCACGTGCAGGGTGATCCCGCACGCCGGGCCGAGGCCGTCCGGGCCGTCGCCGGGCGCGCGCAGCAGGTCCAGCACGAGGGCGTGCTCGACCAGCCTGATCCACGGGTCGCGCTGCACCGCCGCGTGCAGGGCCCGCTGCACCTCGGCACCCGTCGCGTCACCGCCGGCGTGCACGATCCGGTCCGCCCGGTGCCCGCCCTCGCGGGTCAGCATCAGCGAGCCGTCCGGGTGGCGGTCGAACTCGGCGCCGATCCGCATCAGCTCCCGCAGCCGCGTCGGCCCCTCCTCGACGAGGACCCGTACCGCCGCCGGGTCGCAGAGCCCCACGCCGGCGATCTCGGTGTCCCGAGCGTGCGCCGCCGGGGTGTCCGCCGGGTCGAGCACCGCGGCGATGCCGCCCTGCGCCCACCGGGTCGAGCCGTCATCGATGTTGACCTTGGTGACGACCGTGACGTGCAGGCCCGCCTCACGCAGGTGCAGCGCGGCGGTCAGTCCGGCCACCCCGGACCCCACCACGATCACGTCGGTGGTCTCCACCCAGCCGGGCTCGGGCGCGGCCAGCAGTCGGGGCAGGGCCGGCAGGTCGACCGTCGGGAGGTCCATCCCACCAGTCAACCCGAAGGAGCCTCGCCGGGGGAGGCGGGGGCTCAACGAGTGGTTTGGGCTACCCCGTCCGGCCGGGAACGAGCAGCTTGTTCACTTCGTCCGCACCGGCAGACCCGCCGAGCCCGCGCCCTTCAACGACGCCGTGACCGTACGGTCGCTCAACCACAGGTAGCAGCGAACCCCACGGTCGCCGACCCGCCAACGCCCCGCACCCGGCGGACGTACCACCACACCGCTGCGGAACCGCAGGTCGGAGTCGTCGGGCACGCCCACGTAGCGGCCGAGGACGCTGCGGCAGCCGGTGTAGAGCGGCGCCCAGTCGGCGTCCTTGGCCGGGTACGGCTTGTCCGGCGCTCGCCACACCCCGACGAACTCGGCATCGTGCCGACCACCGCACTCCACCGGGACCAGCGTCTGCACACCGCGTCCCGCCCCGGCGCGGGTCTGCTGGCAGCCCAACCGCAGCCCGGAGGCCCCCTTCAACGCGTTCCGCAGGCTCCCCGACCGGACCACCACAGTGGCCGCCGCCTCGACAGTTGTCAGTTCGGTCACGTCGCACCGGTACCAGCGGGAGCCGGCCGCCCAGCCCGGCCCGGAGGGCAGCGCCACCGACAGCCGCAGCCGGCCGGCCCGCCAGTCGTCGCCCACGTACGCGGAGGCCCTGGTGTCGCACTCGGCGAACGCCCCGCGCAGCTCCACCGAACCGGTGGCCGGCGCGGCGGGGCGCTCGGGCGGGAACGCCCCCACATGCACGGTCTCCACCAGGTGCGGGCCGGCACAGTCGATCGGCTGGTAGGCGGCCAGCGTGACCACCTCGATGAAGTCGGCGGCCTGGCACACCCCGGCGGCCGGCGTGAAGGCCGTCGCCGCCGGCAGCGCCGCCCAGTCATCGGTCAGATCACCGTCGAGGCCGCCGGACCCGGCACAGCCCACCAGCAACACTGCCGTGGCGGCAGTGGCGAACAGGGTCGTCATGGCACGACGCATCGCGGCCTCCCCCAGCCACCTACCGGCTTCCGCCAGCGTGCCCAGGGTAACCGGAAATGACCTTCCGGTAACAGACCGGAATCGCGTCGCGCGAGATCAGACTCCGGACACCGCGAGTGGATTGGGCATCGGGTCACCGGCCGTTCCCGGCGCCGCCGTGGAGGGGTCCACGCCCAGCTCGACCACCCGGTTGTCGGCGTCCACGTGCACCACCCGTGGCCGGTACGACCGGGCCTCCGCATCGTCCATCTGCCCGTACGAGATGAGGATGACCAGGTCACCCGGGTGCACGAGGTGCGCTGCGGCACCGTTGATGCCGATCACACCGCTGCCCCGCCGACCCGGAATGACGTACGTCTCCAACCGGGCGCCGTTGGTGATGTCCACGATCGCGACCTGCTCGCCGGGGATCAGGTCGGCGGCGTCGAGCAGGTCCTCGTCCACCGTCACCGAACCCACGTAGTGCAGGTCGGCCTGGGTCACCGTGGCGCGGTGGATCTTCGACTTGAGCATGGTCCGCAGCATCGGACTGGCCTTTCGGAAAGGTGGTGGTGGGGTGAGGCCGGAGGTCAGGGGCGAGGAGCGAGATGGATCGCCGCGTTGTCGATGAGCCGGGTGGCGCCCACCCAGGCGGCGATCACCAGCCGGGCCGGCCCGGACACCGGCCCCGGCTCCAGCGCGGGATCGGTGAGCACCAGGTAGTCGAGCTGCGCCCCCGGCGTACCGCCGCCGAACGCGGCGTGCGCGGCGGACAGCACGTCGCCCGCGTCCAGGCCGTCGTCGGCGGCCTGGACCCCCGCCCGCAGCGCGGCGGACAGGCTCAGCGCCGCCGCGCGCTCGGACTCGCTCAGGTAGCGGTTGCGGCTGGACAGCGCCAACCCGTCCGGCTCCCGCACGGTCGGCACGCCGATCACCTCGACCGGGACGTCCAGGTCGCGGGTCATCCGCCGCACCAGAGTGAGCTGCTGGTAGTCCTTCTCACCGAAGAACGCCAGGTCGGGGCGGGTGAGCTGGAGCAGCTTCAGGACCACGGTGAGGACGCCGTGGAAGAAGCCGGGACGGCTTGCGCCCTCCAGCTCCGCCCCGAGCGGACCCGGGTCGAGACGTACCCGGGGCTGACCGTCCGGATACATGTCGGTCACCGAGGGAGCGAAGACGAGGTCGGCACCGGCCCGCCGGCACACCTCCAGGTCGGCGTCGAGCGTGCGCGGATAGCGGTCGAAGTCCTCGTTCGGCCCGAACTGCAACGGGTTCACGAAGATCGTCACGAGGACGTGGTCGGCCTGTTCCCGGGCCGCGCGCAGCAGGGTCTCGTGTCCCTCGTGCAGGGCGCCCATGGTCATCACCACGCCGACGGTGCCCTTCAACGCACCCCGCGCCTCGTCCAGCTCGGCACGGGTGTGCACCACCTGCGTCATGCCGCCACCTCCCGATCGCTTCCGGCGAGCACGCCGAGCAGCGACTGCGCGTCCACCGGTCGCAGCCGGCCGGCGGCGATCGCCCGATCGGCCGTACGCCGGGCCAGCGCCAGATAGGCGGGTACCGACTCCGGCGCGATGGCGGCCAGCCGGGCCAGGTGCCGCTCGACCGTGCCCGCGTCGCCCCGCGACACCGGACCGGTCAGCGCATCGTCGCCGAGGCGCAACGCGTTCTCCAGGGCGGCGCGCAGCAGCGGGGCGAGCACCTTCTCCGGGCGGGCCACCCCGGCGTCGCGCAGCCGGTCGGTCGCCTCGTTCACCAGGGTGACCAGGTGGTTAGCGCCGTGGGCGAGCGCCGCGTGGTACAGCGGGCGGTCCGCCTCGGCCACCCACTCCGGCACGCCGCCGAGGTCGGTGACGAGCCGGGCGGCCAGCGCGCGCAGCTCCGCCGGGGCCGTCACCCCGTACGAGATGCCGTCCAGGCGGGCCAGGTCGTCCGGCGTACCGGTGAAGGTCATGGCGGGGTGCAGGGCCAGCGGCCGGACACCGAGCGCGGCGGCCGGCGTCAACACGGCCAGACCGTGCGCGCCGGAGGTGTGCGCGATCACCTGACCCGGGCGCAGGGCACCCCGCGCGGCGAGGTCGGCGACCACCCCGGCGAGCGCGTCGTCCGGCACCGCGATCAGCAGCAGGTCGGTGGCGGCGTGGGCGACCGCGGTGACCGGCAGGCGAGGCACGTCGGGCAGCAGCAGGGCGAGACGGGCGCGGCTGGCCCCGGAGTCACCGGCGACAGCGGCCACGTGGTGCCCGGCGGCGGCGAGCGCCGCGCCCAGGACCGCCCCGACGCGGCCCGCGCCGACGACACCGACGACGAGCGGGCGGGAGGTGGCGCGGACGCCGGTGTCGGCGCGATCCCACGAACCGGCGGGCCCACGTGGGGCGGCCGGACGCGGGCGCAACGGTGCGCTCATGACGACGATCCAGTCCTCGAGAAGGGGTACCGGTCGATCGCAAGTATGCGCCCGGCCCGCCGAACCGGGACAAGCATGTGTGAAAACCTTCACCACACCCGGACACCAGGCAGATCCTGGACAGTTTCCGTTATTAGCTAACGGAAACTGTCCAGGATCTGCTGACGCGAGCCGGACGGAGCCGTGATCGCCCGTAGCTCGTCGGCCACCTCGGCGATCAGGTCGCTGAGCGGGGCGTCGCTGCCCGGCGCGATCCAGCGGGCGTACGCGACCCGGAAGACCGTGGCACCCGACTCGGTCGCCAGGATGGCCGTGGCCTCGTCGAGACCCTTGGCGCGCAGGGCGGCGGTGATCGCGGCTACCAGCGAACCCGTTTTGCGCAGTTCGCGCTCCCGCAATTCCGGGCTGCTCTCGATGACGGCCTGTCGCGCCCGGACGAGTTCCACCCGGTCGGCGAAGATCTCCTTCGCCACTTGGCGGAAAGCCGCGACAACCACCTCGAAGGGACCGGCGTCCACCTCTGCGACCGCCTTGACCAGCACCTCCTCCAGGTGCCCGCTGCCGCTGAAGAGGGCTTCGCGCTTGTCCCCGAAGAGCCGGTAGAACGTGCGCTTGTCGAGGCCGGCGCGCTCGGCGATGTCGGCGACGGTGGTCTGCTCGAAGCCGCGCTCGCGGAACAACTCGAAGGCGGCCGCCTCCAGGCGGCCGCGCGCGTCCGGTTGCCAGCGAGCCATGCGCCGATCGTATCCGATGTCACATCGCGACATTCCCTCCGCGATGATGTCGCGCGGTGACATCAGGCGAGGTACGGTGATGTCGCAAGGTGACATCGGCACTCACGAAGGAACAAGCATGCGCGTATTCGTCACCGGCGCTTCCGGCCACCTCGGCTCGGCCGTCGTGCCGGAACTGCTCTCCGCCGGACACCACGTCCTCGGCCTGGCCCGCTCGGACACGTCCGCCGCCACGATCGAGAAGCTCGGCGGCGAGGTCCGCCGCGGCGACCTGTCCGACCTCGACGTGCTCCGCGACGAGGCGGCCGCCTCCGACGGGGTGATCCACCTCGCGTTCCGCCACGACCTCATGCTCAACGGCGACCTCGCCGGCGCCGCCTCGGTCGACCTGGACGCCCTCAAGGCACTTGCCGACGGCGTGGCCGACTCCGGCAAGCCCCTGGTGGGCACGAGTGGGACGGCCATGCTCGCGATGGGCGGCATCGTCGGACGCGCCGGGACCGAGCGGGACACCTTCCCCGGCGGCGGCTACCGGATCGACGCGGAGAACCTGGTGGCCGGCTTCGCCTCCCGCGGGGTGCGCTCCTCCGTCGTCCGCCTCGCGCCCACCGTGCACAGCTCACTCGACCACTACGGGTTCGTCAGCGTCATCATCGCGAGTGCCCGACGACACGGGTACGCCGCGTACGTCGGCGAGGGCGCCAACCGGTGGCCGGCCGTCCACACGCTGGACGCGGCCGTGCTGTACCGACTCGCCCTGGAGAAGGCGCCGGCCGGCGTACGGCTGCACGGTGCCGCCGACGAAGGAGTTCCGTTCCGGCAGATCGCCGAGGCGATCGGCCGTAACCTCGACATCCCGGTCCGGAGCATCGGTCCCGACGAGGCGGGCGCGTACTTCGGATTCCTCGAGAGGTTCGCCCAGATGGACAACCCGACCTCGTCCACCGTCACCCGCGAACTGCTGGGCTGGGCACCGACCCACCCCGGCCTGATCGCCGACCTCGACGAGGGCCACTACTTCCGCGCGTGAACCCGCCACGTCCGGCGGCGGGGATCGGGAGTCGTCACCGGGCCGGTGGCCGTAGGGTCGGCACGGTGATGCCTCCCGCACCCCGCACGAGCTGATGCCGATCCCGTGGCGGGATGCGATGAGCCAGGCCCTCTACGGGCCGGACGGTTTCTTCGTGACCGGCGCCGGCCCGGCCGACCACTTCCGGACCAGCGTGCACGCCTCTCCCGCCTTCGCCGCCGCCCTCCTGCGCCTTGTCGCGGAGGTGGACTCTGCCCTGGGCCACCCCCCACGGCTGGACGTGGTCGACGTCGGGGCTGGGCGGGGGGAGCTGCTGCTAGCTCTGCGCCGCCTTGTCGCGTCCGAAGACTCCGCCGAGGTTGCGGTGGGGGTTTCCGGGGAGCCCGCCCACTCCGGGCGGTCAGGCTTGATCCCTGCGTGGTCGGGCTCCCCGGAAACCCTGACTCCCACGGCCTCCACCCGTCCGCTGGGCGAGGAGCCGTCGTCGGGCAATGTCCGTCCGTCGCTCGCGGAGCGGGTGCGTTTCACAGCAGTCGAATACGCCAGCCGCCCCGAGAACCTGCCTGACGAGATCGACTGGGTGTCTGAGATCCCCGACGAGATCACCGGACTGTTGATCGCTACCGAATGGCTGGACAACGTCCCACTCGACATGGCGGTGCACACCGCCGATGGCTGGCGATATGTGCTGGTCGACCCCGACAGCGGTGCCGAATCGATTGGTGAGCTGGTCAGTCCCACCGATCTTGATTGGCTGACCACCTGGTGGCCCGGTCCCGCGAGCCCGCGCGGTGCGGACCGTGACCGGACCGGTGATTCAACCTCTACTGATGCGATCACCGGAAGCGGGTCGGGTTTCGGGGCAGCCCGGCCGGCGCAGGGATCAAGCCTGACCGCCCGGAGCCGGCCGGGCTGCCCCGAAACCCCCCACAGCGACCACCGAGCAGAGATCGGCGGACCAAGGGACGAGGCCTGGGCCAACGCGGTCCGGAAGATCAGCCGAGGGCTGGCCGTGACGGTCGACTACGGGCATCTGCGGAACGAACGACCGGTGGACGGGACGTTGACCGGTTACCGGGCTGGGCGGCAGGTGCCTCCGGTGCCGGACGGGTCGAGTGATGTCACCGCACACGTCGCCATGGACTCCGTCGCCTCCGCCGGCGCGGCGGTCGCCCGGTGTGCGTACTCCCTGGTCTCGCAGCGAGAGGCGCTGCGGGCGCTCGGGGCCGACGGTGGGCGACCGCCGCTCAGCCTGGCCGGCACCGACCCGGCCGGCTACGTGCGGGCGCTGGCCACGGCGTCGGCGGTGGCCGAGCTGACCGACCCGGCCGGACTCGGCGGGCACTGGTGGCTGCGCCAACCGGTCGGCATCCCGCTATCGCCGGCCGTGGCACGATGACGGGCATGAGCACCGACGCCGGGGACCTCCGCGAACTGACCGTCGGCACCGGGGCCGGGCTGGTCGCCGGCACCGGCGGTCAGCAGCTCGGCACCGACATGGTGCTCAACATCGGCCCGCAGCACCCCTCGACGCACGGGGTCCTGCGGCTGAAGCTGGTCCTCGACGGTGAGCGGGTCATCGCCTGCGAGCCGATCGTCGGCTACATGCACCGGGGGGCGGAGAAGCTCTTCGAGGTACGCGACTACCGCCAGATCATCGTGCTGGCCAACCGGCACGACTGGCTGTCGGCGTTCTCGAACGAGCTGGGTGTGGTGCTCGCGGTGGAACGCCTGATGGGCATGGAGGTGCCGGAGCGGGCGACCTGGCTGCGGATGGCCCTCGCCGAGCTGAACCGGGTACTCAACCACCTGATGTTCCTCGGCTCTTACCCGCTGGAGATCGGCGCGATCACCCCGGTCTTCTACGCCTTCCGGGAACGGGAGACCATCCAGGCGGTGATGGAGGAGGTCTCCGGAGGCCGGATCCACTACATGTTCAACCGGGTGGGCGGCCTCAAGGAGGAGGTGCCGTACGGCTGGACCGGGCGGGCCCGCGCGGCGATCGGCGAGGTTCGTCGCCGGCTGCCCGACCTGGACCACCTGATCCGCCGCAACGAGATCTTCCTGGCCCGCACCGTCGGGGTGGGCGTGCTGTCCGCCGCCGACGCCGCCGCGTTCGGCGCGTCCGGGCCGGTGGCCCGCGCCTCCGGCCTCGACCTGGACCTGCGCCGCGACGACCCCTACCTGGCGTACGACGAGCTGGACGTTCCGGTGGTCACCAAGACCGCCGGGGACTGCCACGCCCGCTTCGAGGTGCTCCTCGACCAGGTGTACGTCTCGCTGGATCTCGCCGAGCAGTGCCTCGACCGGGTGGACCGGCTGACCGGGCCGATCAACACCCGCCTGCCGAAGGTGCTCAAGGCGCCGGAGGGGCACACGTACGCCTGGACGGAGAACCCGCTCGGCATCAACGGCTACTACCTGGTGTCCCGGGGCGAGAAGACGCCCTGGCGGTTGAAGCTGCGCACCGCGTCGTACGCCAACGTGCAGGCCCTGGCCACCCTGCTGCCCGGCTGCCTCGTGCCGGACCTGATCGCCATCCTCGGCTCGATGTTCTTCGTGGTCGGCGACATCGACAAGTGACCGGGGTCGGCCCGCCGGTCAGCGCCAGCGGTCGGTGACCGGGGCGCCGCCTGCGCGGGGCGCGTCGTCCTGCGGCGGGTAGCCGTACCGCTCCTCGACCCGGCGGCGGCCGCCCTGCTGCTCGGGGGCGGGTTCCGGCTCGCGGCCGCGCTGGCGCGGCGGACGCCACTCGTCCGGCACGGGCACCCCGCCGACCGGCAACGCCGGCCGGCGCTCGTCCTGCCACCGCGCGTCGTCGTGGCGGCGCGGGTCGTCGTGGCGGCGCGGGTCCTCGTGCCGGCGCGGGTCCTCGTGCCGGCGCGGGTCCTCGTGCCGGCGCGGGTCCTCGTGCCGGCGCGGGTCCTCGTGCCGGCGCGGGTCTTCGCGGCGTGCTTCCTCGTGGCGGACGGAGGCCCAACGGTCCGCCATCCGGTACTCGGTGCCCGTGGCGTCGGCGTGCACCTCGGCCCGACGTTCCCCGACGTGCAGCTCACGGCCGTTCTCGTCGTCGCGGGCCGCCGCCCAGCGGTCGCCGGCCCGCAACTGCGACCAGTACTCGCCGGTGTCGTCCGCCCGCAGCGCGGGACCGGGCTGCGGGGCGGCGGCGCGCTCCGGCTCGACCTGCTCCGACCAGCCACGGCGCTGCGCCCGGCCATCCCAGGCGGGCTCCTCGGCCGGTGCGTACGCGTCGCGCTGGTCGGTCCACTCCGGCTCGTCGCGGGGAGCCGCCCAACGGGGCTCCTCGTCGCCGCGCTCGGGTCCGCCCCAGGCTGAGCCGTCGCGGGGGCCCGTCGGGGCCGACTCGCCCCGCGGGCCGGGCTGCGCACCCCAGGTCCGGTCGTCGGGGCGGCGGTCCCGGTCGTCGGCGTACCCGGACCGGGGCTCCTCCGCGTCACCCCAGGAACGGGCACGCCCCTGGGCGCCACCGCCCCGGGTCCACTCCTGGGCCGGCGGGGTCCACTGGCCGGCGTAGCGTCCGGCCGGCTCCGCCGGACCGCCGCCGTCGACGACCGTGTGCCGGGTGGTGACGTGCACGGTCTCGGTGTGGCGGACCACACCGACCGGTCGGTGCGCCGGCTCGGGACGGTCGTGTTCGCGCGGACGGCCGTACTCGCGCTGAGGGCCGTGCTCGCGCTGAGGGCTGTGCTCGCGCGCACGGTCGTGCTCCGGGGGGCGGGGAGCGCCGCCGTACACGCTGCCGGCGGTGGGCTCGGGGGCGTCCGCAGCACGGTGGCGGTACGCCGGTTCGTCGTCGTCGCGCTCGTCCCGACCCCACCGACCAGCCGTGTCGTCCGGAGCCGGCACCCGCTTCCGGGGGGTCACCTCGTCGGTGCCCGGAGCGGGCACCCGCCCGGCGGCCTCGCCCGGAGCCGGCACCCGCACGCGGGCGGCCGGAGAGTCGCCGGGGACCGGGACCCGGCTGCGGGCGGGCGGGGTGTCGTCCACGGGATCGGCGGCTGGCCCGCGGGCACGGCTGGCAGCCGCCGGCTCGGCCGCCGGGGCACCGCCGGCGAGGGCCGCGCCGGTGGCGTCGAGGCGGCGACGCACCGCGGCGACACCCTCCTGGGCTCGCTGCGCCTGGTCCAGCGCCTGGTTGCCGCGCTGCGCGGCGGCCACGATCTCGGCGCGCAACTCCCGGCGCAGCTCCTCGATCTCGTCCAGCAGCTCGTCGGCGCGCGCCGAGGCGCCGTCACCGTCGGGGCGCAACGCGATGGAGAGGCCGATCAGGACCACCGCCACGATGGCAAGCACCGCCGCGAGACGCAGTGGACCGTTACCGTCCGCCACCAGGAGTATCAGCGCCGCGACGGGCGCCAGAGCCACGCCGCCCCAGAAGAGCACGGTCAGCAGCAGCGGTTGACGCCGGGCGTCGGGGGTGGCCGGGGCTGGCATGGAAGAGCAGCCTACCGACGATCCGCACCGGAGGGAACGGTTCCCGGACGCACGGACGCCCCTGCCCCCTGCGGGGCGGGGGCGTCCGTGACACGCCGTAGCGGAGCGTCAGCTCGTGGCGAACGCGCCGTCCGAGGAGAAGACCAGGCCGACGCTGATCTTGCCCTCACGCAGCCCGTTCTTGGTCAGCGGCCCGCCCTGGTCCAGGGAGGAGAACGAACCCACCGAGAGACCGTAGGTCTTCTCCAGGCCCGGCTTGCAGAACGGCCGCTGCTGGCACTCCGGCGGGCCGCCCAGCACCGTGGCGCTGCCGGAGCACTTCGCGGCCAGCTCGGAGAGGGTCCGCACGCCGTACTTGTCGGCGAACTCCTGGGTCACCGCGAAGGCGTTCTGGTCCTGCGCGGCGGCCGGGGCACCGAAGGTGATGCCCGCCTTGTCGCCCTCGGCCTTGAGCGCGGTCACCGTCTTGTTGATGTCGGGCGAGGAGACGGGCGGCGGGTTCTGGCCGTTGGCCTTGGCGTTGAGGAACTCGGCCATGGTCGACGCGTACTCCGGGACGACCTGGATCTCGCCCTTCTCCAGCGCCGGCTCGTACAGCTCCCGGTTGCCGATCTGCTGCACCTTGACCTGGTAACCAGCCGCGGTGAGCGCGATGCGGTACAGCTCGGCCAGCGTCTGGCTCTCGCTGAAGTTGCCGGCGCCGACCACGATCTCACCGCCCGGGCCCTTGGCGATGCCCGCGGTGACGTTGTTGGCGCTGCTGAACTCCTCGGCGGCCACCTTGGGGGTCTTACGGTCGGCGTCGACGGCCTTGTTGAGCTGGACCAGCTTCGGCGTGTCGAGCGCCGCGGAGACCTTGTCGAGCGCGGCGATCAGCTGCGGGTTGGCCACCTTGCTGTTGACCGCCGGGAGGACGTTGTCGGAATTCTGGAGCTTCTTGTCGTCGGTCAGCGCGATGAGCTGCTTGCCGGCGACCGGTGCGCACCCAGCGCCGGAGGCGTTGGTCTGGGGGGCGTCGGTGCCGGACGAGCCGGCGTCGCCACACCCGGTGAGAAGTGCTGCCCCGGCCACGACGCCGATGGCGCCGATCGCGAGACGTGTACGTGCGCGCATGTGCCGCCCGCCTTCCGTGTCCCGGCGCGACCCGTCCCGGGCCGGCCGCGTGTCCGACGGGCGATCCTGGATGTCGGTCGCCCGCGACTCTCCACCCAACATGGTCCGCGACCGACCGACAACCTGGGATGGGCTTCGTCACCGCATCGTCACCGACCGGCCCACTGCTGGCCGCCGCTTCGGCGTCCGCTCACCCGGACGGGCCACGGCCCGCCACCACGTCAGGCCCGGCCGGTGGCGTCCGCGGGTCGCGGACGGCCCACACGCTGCCGGCCCCGACGCAGTGGACGCGGGGTCACCACGCGTTCGACGAGCCCGAGTAGCAGCTCGGCCAGCAGCGCCAGCCCGGCCACCAGTACGCCGCCGGCCACGATCTGTCCGCCACCGGCGGCGATGCTCAGACCGAACCCGGTGCGGATGATCTCGCCGAGCCCGCCGCCGTTGACGAACGAAGCCAGCGCGGCCGTGGCGATGACCTGCACGGCCGCCGTCCGGAATCCGGCGGCCAGGTAGGGCACCGCCAACGGCAACTCCACCCGCCGCAGCAACTGCCCGCCGGACAGGCCCATCCCACGGGCCGCGTCGCGTGCCTCCGGGTCGACCTGGCGTACGCCGGTGTAGGCGTTGGCCAGCAGCGGCGGTACGGCGAAGACGGCGAGCGCCACCACCACCGGCGTACGTCCGAAGCCGAGGAACGTCAGCGGCAGGATGGTCAGCAGCGCCAGGGTGGGGATGGCGAGGGTGGCGTTGGACACGAGCACCACCAGGC
Organism: Micromonospora sp. NPDC005174; assembly: GCF_040608495.1. NCBI lineage: Bacteria > Bacillati > Actinomycetota > Actinomycetes > Micromonosporales > Micromonosporaceae > Micromonospora > Micromonospora sp. NPDC005174. The sequence continues at coordinate 76,016 of NZ_JBEXIJ010000009.1, forward strand.
CGCCGCCCCGACCAACGTGCCCGAGCCAGAGCCCGACCGGCCAGGCCACCAGGCAGCCGAGCGCCACGGCCAGGGCGGAGATCGTCAGGTGCTCGCCGAGGCGGTCCAGGATGCCCCCCGGATTGGTCCAGTTCAGCGGGTCGTTGAGCCAGAGCACCCCCTGCTGCAGGGGGTTCGCGGCGGCGCTCATCGAACGCCCCGGGCGGCCCAGGGGGTGACCAGCCGGCCCGCGAGCACCAGCAGCAGGTCCAGCAGCACAGCCAGCGCCACGCAGAGCACCGTCCCGGTCATGATCTCGGCCTTGTAGAGGTTGTTCTGGAAGCCCGCGAAGATCAGTTGACCGAGGCCGCCGTGGCCCACCAGCACTCCGACGGTGACCAGCGCGACCGTCGACACGGTGGCCAACCGCAGCCCAGTCAGGATGCCGGGGATGGCGAGCGGGAGGTCGATCCGGAACAGCCGCCGCCACCGGCCGTAACCCATGCCCTCGGCGGCCTCGCCCACCTCCGGCGGCACCTGATTGAGCCCAGCCACCACGTTGCGGACGATCAGCAGCAGCGCGTACAGGACCAGCCCGACCAGTACGGTGGTGGCGCCGGTGCCCAGGTACGGCGCGATGAACGCGAACAACGCCAGCGACGGGATGGTGTAGAACACGCCGGTGATACCGAGGATCGGGCCGGCCAACGGGCGGACCCAGTACGCGAGCACGGACAACGGCAGGGCGATCAACACCGCGATCAGCACCGCGCGCCCGGTCAGGGAGGCGTGTTCACGCAAGGCGGCGAGGATCGTGTCAGAGTTGTCCCGCACGTACTGCCAGGAGAACCAGGGGTTACCCGGGTCGGCCCGGTAGCTCAGGCGGAAGGACATACGTGGACGTTACCCCGGAGACCCCCGGCGCGGTCGGGTCCCCTCGCGCGGCATCGATCTCTCTGCAGGGCATCCATAAGCGCTACCCGAACGGCACCGAGGCCGTGCGGGAGCTGAGCCTGGACGTCAAGGCCGGCGAGTTGGTGGTGCTCATCGGCCCGTCCGGCTGCGGCAAGTCGACGGTGCTCCGCATGATCAACCGCTTGATCGAGCCCACGGCCGGACGGATCATGCTCGGCGACGAGGACGTCACGGACACCGACCCGGTGCGGCTACGCCGCCGGATCGGCTACGTGATCCAGAACGTCGGCCTCTTCCCACACCAGACGGTCCGGGCGAACGTGGCCACCGTGCCGGGTCTGCTCGGCTGGTCCCGCGACCGGACCCGCGCCCGGGTCGACGAGCTGCTCGACCTGGTGGGTCTGGACCCGGCCCAGTTCGGCCGCCGCTATCCGCACGAGCTGTCGGGCGGTCAACGGCAGCGTGTCGGTGTCGCGCGTGCGCTCGCCGCCGACCCGGTGGTGCTGCTGATGGACGAGCCGTTCTCCGCCGTGGACCCGATCGTCCGGGCCCGCCTGCAGGAGGAGTTCCTCCGCCTCCAGGCCGAGGTCCGCAAGACGATCGTGCTGGTCACCCACGACCTCGACGAGGCCGTCCGGCTCGGTGACCGGATCGCGGTGCTGTCCGAGGGTGGGCATCTCGAGCAGTACGACACTCCGGCCGCTCTGCTCGGCGCGCCGGCCACCGCGTTCGTCCGTGAGTTCGTCGGCGCCGACCGGGGAATCCGCCGGTTGGCGGTCACTCCGCTCGACCGCGAGTCACTGGAGCCTGTGCCCGCCGACGCCCCTGCCGACCTGCCCAGCGTGACGCTGGACGGCACGGCGTACGACGCTCTGGCGGCACTGCTGACGTCGGGACAGGACCGGCTCCTGGTGACCGACGACGGCCGCCCGGTGGGCGCACTGAGCCGCCAGCGCCTGCTCGGGCTGGGCGGCTAGGCCCGTTCGCCGAGGCTCGCGGTGCCGATGATCCAGCCGGTGAGGAAGCCGTAGCCGGCGCCGCTGCTGGCATCGGAGAGCGCCTTCAGCAGTGACGGGTCCGGGCCGAGCAGCGCCGCCACCACGGCGGCGAGGCCGCCGGCCAGCACGTACGCGGCCCAGCCGGAGAAGAACTGGCTGACCGAGCCGGGCACCCGGGCCACCTGCGCGGCGGGCAGCAGATAGAGCAGGGCCACCGCGAGGAGGACCAGCGCGACGGCCCGCAGGTCGGCGGCGAACAGGCCGCCGGCCTGCCCATCCGCGTCCAGTCGCCAGGCCGGCCAGGCGAGCAGGCGCAGGTAGAAGCCGCCCGCCGAGTCCGGGTCGGTAAGCGTCGCGGCGGCCCAACCGGTGTACGCCGGGCTGCCGCAGATGCCGACCAGCAGCAGTACGGCGAGCGCACCGGTACCCGCGGCCGTCCCGTAGCGGCTGACCGGGCCCGTACGGACCAGTCCCATGATCCGCCCAGGGCCCGTGCCGGCCGGCCGGGCGGACCTGGGCTGCCCCGGGCGGCTCAGTGCTTCAGCAGGTAGTCGATGAAGGCGGCCCGCAGCAGCGGCGCCGACTCCTCGTAGCCGTGCCCGGTCAGCTCCCGCCACAGGGCGTTCGCCTCGTCGATGGTCGGGCCGATGGAGTTCGGCGCGCCGTCCAGCACCGTGGCCTCGTCCGCGTTCGGCAGGTGCCGGAGCACCGACCAGTAGAACCCCACGTCGCGGCGCTCCCGGGCCCGGGCGAACGCCCGCTCCCGCAGCTCCTCCGTGGACAGCGCGTCGAGTTCCTCGAACGAGGTTCCGCCGGGGGCGGCGGCTGGTGTGTCGGTCATGCGGCGAGCCTAACGGTCGAGATCAGCGCCGGCTCGACGGACGGGGCACGGCTCACCGCTCGCCGGCGTCCCAGCGACGCGGGCCGTCCTCCCAGCGGGGGTCACGCCACGGGTCGGCCGGTTCCGGCGCGGGCGGCGTCGGCAGGGTCGGAGGCCAGTTGTCGGCCGGCTGGGGCCGGGGGACGCTCCACCCCGAGCTGATCGTGCCATCGCGGACCGGCTCCGGCTTCTCCACACCACCCGGCCGGGGTCGTCCGAGCGTCTCGACCAACCGGGTCACCAGCAGCCCGACGCCGAGCGCCACCCCGCCCACCGCCCAGCGGCTCACCGACCAGTCGCGCTCCGGCGCGTACGCCTCGAAGACGGTGACCAGGCCGACCGCCAGCACCGTGCCGAACACCCCACCCCGCCGGCCGTACGCGCTGGTGCCCCCGAGCAGGGACACACCGATGGCCAGCACGGTCCAGTCCAGCCCGGAGGTGGGTGTGACGACTCCGGGACCGTTGGCGGTGAGCAGGACCCCGCCGAGCGCCGCCAGCACGGTGGATCCGACCAGCGCCAGCGCGGTGATCACGGCAGCCAGGGTGCCCCGGCGGCGCGCCGGATCGGCGACCGGCCGGTACCGACCCACCAGCCGGCGGATCGCCCGGATCGCGCCGAACAGACCGCCGAGCACCGCGACGGCGGCGAACCCGGCGAAGAGGAAACCGGCCGTACGTCCCGGGTCGTAGTCGCCCTGCACCAGCACCGGCCCCGACCGGCGTTCGATGTACACCACCACCCCGGCCGCGGCGGCCAGGCTCGCCGCCCAGGCGGGCACCTGCAGCGCCACCACGGCCAGTGCCAGCACGAGACCGCCCAGCGCGGCCACCACGACGGCCGACCCCACGGACACGGCCAGCCCCCGGTCGCCCTGCTCCGCGTAGTGCAGCGCGGCGGCGACCGCCACCGGCCCGATAGCCAGGTGGGGGGCGGCGGTACGCAGGCTCAGCCCGGCGGCGAGGGCGAGCAGCCCGAGGCCGACGGCGTCGACCAGCAACGTGCGCAGGTCGGCCCCTCGCAGCGCGGCCGGGTCGGCGCGCCAGAGCAGCCAGCCCAGAGCGGCCAGACCGGCCAGCAGCAGGAGTTCCCAGATCACGTGCACGCCGACCCGGTCCCGGCCGGGCTCACCGTGGGTGGGATCGTCGAAGACGTTCTCCAGGACGGCGGCAGGCACCCCGGACGAAGGGTCGACCGATCGGTCCCGGCCCGTGTCCTCGTACCCCATGGCACCGCCTCCCCAGTGGCCGGCCGCTCCCGTGCCGGCACACGCACGGATCGGGGGCGGCCGTTGCTCTCCGATCGGAGGCACCGTACCCGCGCCCGGAGCCGGACGTAACCCCCTGCTCAACGCTGGCCGGGGCGGCTCTCCCGCTGGTCCTGCTCGTGCTCGTCGTCCGGACGCTCCGGGACCCGGCAGGAGCGTTCCAGCCACAACGCGGCGCCCACCAGCGCCAGCGACGCCAGCAACCCGCCCCCGGCGGCCGGCCGGTCCTCGGTGGCGGCACGGGTGGTCTCCACGAAGAGCCACCCGCTGAGCCCGGCGTAGAAACCGGCGAAGATGGACCCCGCCAGCGCCGACGCCTTGGCCAGCACCACGAACCGCGCGACCAGCAACGGGTTGACCGGATCGCGGCCGGGTTTACGGTCGATGCGGCCGCGCGTGTTGACGGCCGCGTACGCCTCCAGCACCGCGAGCGCGGCCAGCGTCACCACCGGCAACCACGGCAGATGGGGAATGCCGCTGTAGTAGAACGTGCTGATCAGCAGCCAGGCCACCGCCGCCGCAGCCAGGGCGGCCACGACCAGCGTCGAGATCCGGGTGGGACCCATCCGCGACCCGTCCGGGCCCGGCGGTGGGGACTTCGCCTGGGTCATGCCGGCCGGCTCCACTGGGTCATGCCGTCGACTCTAACGCCAGTTCCGGCCGTGGACGCAGTTCCAACGCGTCGTCGGCGGCCGGACCGGTGGTGAGCAGGTCGGTCAACCAACCGTGGCCGGGCAACCGTCCGTACGGTTGGATGTCGATCCACGGTCGCAGCACGAACGCGCGCAGGTGCGCCCGGGGGTGCGGCAGGGTCAGCTCCTCCTCGTCGCTGAGCACCGGCTCGTCGTCGTCGCCCCAGACCGCGATCACGTCCACGTCGAGGGTGCGCGGCCCGAACCGCCGCTGCGGGTCACGGACCCGACCGGCCGCGCGCTCCGCGCCGCGGGCCCGCTCCAGCCAGTCGCGCGGAGTCGCGCTCGCGTCGTGGGCGAGCACCACCGCGTTGAGGTACGCGGGCTGGTCGGCGTCTCCCCACGGTGGAGTCTCGTACACCCCGGAGACCACCAGCACGGCGTCGCCGAGCGTCGCGACGGCCGTGCGGAGGTGCTCCAGGCGGTCGCCCAGGTTGCTGCCGAGCGACAGCACGGCCCGGGTCATCGGGTACGCGTCCGGGTCATCGTGACGGCCACGTCGGTGAACGTGTGCGGCACCGGCGCCTCCGGCTTGTGCACGGTGACCGTCGCGGCGACGACCCGATCGTCGGCCAGGCAGACCGCGAGCAGCCGGTCCGCCAGGGTCTCGATCAGGTTGACCGGCTCGCCGGTCACCACCGCCACCAGCCGCTCGGCCAGCTCGCCGTAGTGGACCGTGGCGGTCACGTCGTCGCTGGCGGCGGCCGGGGCGAGGTCCAGCTCCAGGACGGCGTCGACCACGAAGTCCTGCCCCTGCGCCCGCTCGAAGTCGTACACCCCGTGCCGGCCGCGCGCCCGCAGGCCGGTCAACTGGATCCGGTCGCTCATCGGTCCGCCTCCCGCTGGCCGGCCCACTCCTTGGCGGATGTGAGGCGCGGGCTGCCGGTGGCGGCCCAGACGGCGAGCGCGTCCACGGTGGCCCGCACGTCGTGGACGCGTACACCCCAGGCGCCCGCCGCGACGGCCAGCACGCTCGTGGCCACGGTGGCGGCCTCCCGCTCGGCGGTGGGTCGCGGCGTGCCGTCCGCGTCGGCGAGCAGGCGGCCGAGGTAGGACTTGCGGCTGGCTCCGAAGAGCAGCGGGTATCCGAGGTCCAGCAGCTCCGGGAGGCGGGCGCTGAGTTCCCAGTTGTGGGCGGCCGTCTTGGCGAAACCGAGGCCGGGGTCGACGACGATGCGGTCCGCGGCCACTCCCGAGGCCAACGCCGCGTCGACCCGTAGCCCGAGTTCCTCGCGTACGTCGGTCACCACGTCGGTGTAGCTGGCCAGGTCGCGCATCTGCCGGGAATGGCCACGCCAGTGCATCAGCACCCAGGGACAGCCGGCGTCCCGCACGACCCGGGCCATGTCGGGGTCGGCCAGGCCGCCGGAGACGTCGTTGACCACCTGGGCGCCGGCGTCCAGAGCCGCCTCGGCCACCCGCGCACGGCTGGTGTCGATGCTGACCGGCACCCCGGCGGCGCTCAGCTCGCGGATGACCGGCAGGACGCGCTCGGCCTCGGTCGCCGCGTCGATCCGGTCGGCGCCCGGGCGGGTCGACTCGCCGCCGATGTCCACCAGGTGCGCACCGGCCTCGCGGAGACGGACGCCGTGTCCGACGGCCGCGTCGAGGTCGGCGTACCGTCCGCCGTCGGAGAAGGAGTCCGGCGTGACGTTGAGGACGCCCATCACCACCGGGCCCGGGGCCCGTACCAGATAGGTCACGACTAGACGGTACCGGTCGTGACGACGGCCCCCGGCGACCCGGGTCGACCATCACTGACGTGCGCGTTAGAACAGGTGTACGATCGGTCGTCCGGGCAGTAACGGGCAGCCTCTTCGCGGCTTGTCGCAATCCGGGGCGGCCCGTACGCTTTGGAATTGGCCAGCATTGAGATGGCGAAGCTTGGAGGGAGGGCCGAAGCGGGGAAAAACCGCCCAAAGCTCGCCACCCTCCGTGGTGAGTAACGAACGCAGGGTCGAGATCGCTGCGCCCTGTCAGCAGATTTCCCGCCAGGCTTTGCCTACTGCACCGCCGCGGCACCGCCGGCCGCGCTATGGGGAGGTTCCAGTGATCGCCTTCGAGCTCATGGAGACGGCGTCGTCCGGCGTCGCCCACGCGCTCTCCACCCTGGCGTCGGCTCCGCTCGCCGAGCCGGCCCCGAAGGGGATCGACACCAACAGCGTCGTCACCTTCTTCGCCAGCAAGATCGCACCGATCCTGCTGGCAGTCCTGGGCGTCATCTTCATCGGTCGCGCCAGCCGGGGCGAGATTTCCAAGGTCCTGACGAGCTCCGCGATCGCCATCGTCGGGCTGGCCTTCATCGCCGGCGCGGCAACACTCTTCTTCGTCGGCGATTACCTGATCGACCTGATCTTCGAATAGGCGCGGTCACCAGATGCGGCTGCGCACCGACGACGACATCTACCGGGCCCGCCTGGTCTACCTCGGGCCGCCCGGCTACACCCTTCCGGTCCACCTGCCCTACGCCCAGTACGGGCTCTTCATGCTGCTCGTTCCCCTCTACATGTTCATCCACTGGCTGTTCACGTTGACGGTCGACCTCTTCCCAGCCTGGGAGATCGCGCTCGCCATCGTGACCACGTCGTTCATCTTCCGGCACGTCGACCCCGACCGGCCGGCGCGGGTGGTCATCCGCACCGCGCTGACCGACTGGCGACGTACCCGGGAGCCGGCGGTCGAGCAGCGCGACCCGCGCCTGGTCGGCAGCCGGATCAGGATTCGGGAGGAGCTGGCATGACCGGGCGTACGCCGATCGGTCTCCTGCACGACGCGGGTGAGGCGGTCGCATGAGTCGCTCTTCCACGCCGGGTTCCCCGGCCGGCCGCCCGGCCGTGCCGGCCGGTCACCGTGCGCAGTCGTACGACTACCCCGACGCCGAGGACGAGGTCGCGCTCGACCCCGCGTTGGTGACCTCGCCCGGCCACGGCGCGGTCGGCGTCTTCCAGGCACCCCGACCGGTCACCCGCCGGACACCTCCCGCCGAGCCCAGCGCGGTCTCGGCCGGCGAGAACGCCGACATCGACTCGCCCTTCCTGGACCTGTTCGGTGGCGCCCGGCCCGGTGGCCCCCGTGCCGTGACAGCGGCTCCCGCCAGCCGGCAGCAGCCGGCGATCCCGCAGCAACCGCCGACGCCGGCCCGGCCGGCTCCGGAGGTGGAGCCACCGTGGACACCCGGCGAATCCTCCAGCCACCGGGGAGACGCCTCTCCGGGCGGCGAAACCCGGGTGCCGCACCAGGCGGGCGACCGACGGCCGACACTGCACCCGACGGCGGAGATCGAGCAGACCGTCGCGCCCGTGTCCGCGTCGACGGCCCCCGCGCCGGCACCCCGGGCGTCCAGCGCCACGTCCGTCGGGCAACCGCCGGCGCCGGTCGAGCGCCCCGGCGCTCCGGCCGAGCAACCGAGCGCGCCGGCGGCACGGCCGCTCGGCGCCGTTCCCGGCGACCGGCCGGCTCTGGAACGCGGGCCACGGCGCGCCACGCGGTCGGAGCGGCCCACGGACGCCGGCAGAGAGGTGGCCACGCCACGCCAGCGGGCCGCGAGCCAGCAGGACCGGCCGATCAAGCCGGTCCGGGTACGTGCCCCGAAGATCAAGTTCGGTGACCGTGACCCGTCGGTCGAGCTGGCGATCACCGAGATCGCCGGTCACCTGACCTTCACCCCGAACACGGTCACCGCCTGGTACTGGCTACCCGAGGTGCGCTGGGCCTTCCGCCCGGACGCCGAACGCGAGGCGCTGCTGTCGGCGATCTCCGAGCAGTACGCGGGCCTCGCCGGCTTCCGGCTGCACCTGCGCCGGACCACCCGGCCTTTCCCCGCCGACGAGTGGGCCCGCACCATCGACACGCACACGGCGGCGCCGCTGCCCGACGTCCCCGGCACCACCGGCTGGGCGGACCATCTGGTCGCCGCCCAGCGCCACCTGATGGCCGTCAACCACGCCGAGGGCCAGACCTACCTGGGCGTCACCTTCGCCCGACGCTCCCTCGGCGACTCCATGACCGAACGGTTGCTCCGCACCTTCGGCCGGGGCACCGCCGAGGGCGAACGTCGCAAGCTGGGCCGCACCGTGGAGCAGTTCGACGAGGTGCTCGGCGCGTTCGGCATGCGTGGCCGACGGGTCACCGCACAGGAACTGGAGTGGCTGCTCTACCGCTCGGTCGCGCTGTGCATGGCGCCGCCGGGACGGCTCTCGCCGGTGACCGACGGGCAGTGGGAACGCGGTGACCTGCTCGCTCTGACCGAACAGGTCGAGCGCTACCGCACCCCGTACGGGTCGACGGTCAAACTGGTCAACCGGATGACCGGCGAGGAACGGCACGTGGCGGTACTCGCCGTCGGCCGGATGGAACCGCTGGAGATCCCGGAGCGGCACGAGCCCTGGTTGCACTTCCACGAGCGACTGCCCTGGCCGATGGAAATCTCCACCCGGGTCGACATCCTCGGTTCCGGCGACTCGTTCCGCAACCTCGAACACCGGCTCCGGATGATCCGCTCCCAGCAGCTCGACTACGCCGAGCACGGCATCGACGCGCCCCCGGAGCTCGAACGCCTCGCCAAGCGGGCGCTGGTGATCGGCGACGAGATGACCACCGGCCTACCCGTCGACTCGGCGCGCGCACACGGCTGGCACCGGATCGCGGTCGGCGGCCGAACCAGGGAGGAATGCCTGGAGCGGGCCCGGCGGCTCATCCAGCTCTACTCCCGGGAGCTGCGCATCTCGCTGCAGCACCCCAAGAACCAGGACTGGCTGGCCCGCGAGTTCATCCCCGGCGAGCCCATCGCCAACACCGGCTACGTCCGGCGGATGCCGGTCCCCCTGCTCGCCGCCGCACTCCCCCAGGCCGCCTCCACCGTCGGCGACCGGCGGGGCGACCTGATCGGACGTACCGCCGGCACCTGCCGCCGACCCGTCTTCCTCGACCTGCACTTCCCCATGGAGGTACGCGAACGCTCCGGGCTCGCGGTGTTCGTGGCCGAGCCGGGCGGCGGCAAGTCGACCCTGCTCGGCGCGCTGGGCTACCTCGCCGCCCGGCGGGGTGTGCAGGTGACCCTCCTCGACCCGTCCGGGCCGCTGGCCCGGCTCTGCGCCATGCCCGAACTGCGGCCGTACTCCCGGGTGTTGAACCTGACCGGGTCCGAGCACGGCACCCTGGCGCCCTACTCCCTCATCCCCACGCCCCTGCGCAGCGAGTTCGCCACCGGAGCCGGCGGTGACCGCGAGTTCGAGATCGCCGTCTCCAACGCACGGGCCGAGCGGCGGATGCTGGTCCAGGACATCTGCATGATGCTCGTGCCGCCACAGGTGGCCCGGGAGGCGTCCACCGCCACCCTGTTCCGGCATGCCGTACGGCAGGTCCCCGCCGAGGAGACGTCCACCCTGGACGACGTGGTGAGCTGCCTCGGGCGGCTCGACGACGACGCTGGCAAGGAGCTGGCGAACCTTCTCCTGGACACCGCCGAGATGCCACTGGCCATGCTGTTCTTCGGCCGGCCACCCGAAGGGCTGCTCGGTGCCGACGCGGCGCTCACCGTGATCACCATGGCGGGGCTCCGGCTGCCCGACCTCAAGATCGAACGCGAGTACTGGTCGGCCGAGGAGGCCCTCGCCCTGCCGATGCTGCACACCGCGCACCGGCTCGCCGTCCGCCGCTGCTACGGCGGGTCGATGTCGTCCCGCAAGCTCGTCGGCCTCGACGAGGCCCACTTCATGGAGGGCTGGCGGTCCGGGCGGTCGTTCCTGGTCCGGCTCGCCCGGGACTCCCGCAAGTGGAACCTCGCCGCGCTTGTCGCCTCGCAGAACCCCCGCGACATCCTCGGCCTCGACGTGCAGAACCTGGTCTCCACCGTCTTCGTCGGCCGGATCGCCGAGGACGCCGAGATCGCCTCCGAAGCGCTGCGCCTGCTGCGGGTACCGGTCAACGACGGGTACGAGGCCACTCTGGCCTCGCTCTCCGCCGCCGACAGCAACTCGGCCTCCCGCCTCGGCTTCCGGGAGTTCGTGATGCGTGACGTCGACGGCCGGGTGCAGAAGGTCCGGGTCGACGTCTCGTACGTCGACGGCCTGCTGGACCACCTCGACACGACACCCGCCGCGATCGCCGCGGCAGCCGGAGTCCTACCGAGCATCTCCCTGCCCGATCTGGAGGCGTGACATGGCTGGGGCCCGGGTTCGGATCGCGTCGTTCCTGCTCGCGCTCGGCGTACTGGCCGGGGCCACCCTCAGCTGGCCGCTGCTCGGCGCGGAAGCTGCCGCAGCCGCCCCACCGGTCACCCAGGCCCGAGCCGACCTCTGCACCACGGCCGAGTGGCAGGCCGACTTCCGCGCCTGCGTGGGAAAGCTCCAGGAGGTCAGCGAGGACGAGGTCAAGTGTCGCAACGCGCCGACCCCGGGCACGCCCGACTCCGGCCTCGCCGGCTGGTTCGCTGCGGCGCCACCAGCTGAGGCGGCGAACGGGATAGCCGGTCGGTACAGCCTCTATGGCTACGCGGGTTACAGCTACAACACCTACGACATCGACGGCGGGTGCGCGTCGAGCGTGCTGCACCCGGACTACAAGTTCACCACCACGGTGGCGAACGGTGAATTCATGGCGGCCACGGCGATCATCGGTGCCTCGAACGCGCTCAGAGAGCGTGCCTGGGACCCGGGCTCGATGTGGGGCTGGGCCGATCCGCTGGTCGAGAAGGCGACCAAGGCCGTCTACGAGAAGGTATTCAGCGTCTTCGGGATCGTCACGCTGTGTGTCGTGGGGCTCTACCTGCTCTGGCGATCCCGCCAATCGGACATGAGCAACGCGATGACCACCGCGGGCTGGGCCCTCCTCGTGATGGTCGCGGTCACGGCGCTGGCCGCGTGGCCGGTGAAGTCGGCGAACATCGCGGACGGTGCGTTGGTCACCAGCCTCGGTGTGGTCCATGACGCGGTAGGCCCGCAGGCGAAGGAACCTGCACCGGGACGATGCATCGATCCCGAACGCTGCAAGGATCTGCGAACGCCGGCCGTACGCGCGAGCGACACCGCCACCGAGACGATGCTCTACCGGAACTGGGTCCGAGGCGTCCTCGGATCGGCGGACAGCGAGACGGCGCGCAAGTACGGGCCGGCGCTGTACGACGCACGATCTCTAACGTGGGGCGAAGCCCAATCAATGCGCGCCAACCCGGCCACCCGGGAGGCGACGATCAAGGCGAAGCAACAGCAGTGGGCGCGGGTGGCTCAGCAGATCCAGACCGAGGACCCGGAGGCGTACGAGTACCTCCAGGGCGTCCGGGACATGGACCGGGTCGGGGCGGGGTTCATCGCCGTGCTGGCCTCGGTGCTGTTCGCCATGTTCGACCTGACGGCATCACTCCTGGTCCTGCTGGGCTTCCTCATCTTCAGATGGGCGGTGATCGCGGCACCGATCCTGGGCACGGTCGGACTGCTCCGACCGGCCAGTGCCGGCCTGCGGCGGCTGGCGAACGCCGTCGTCGCCGCGATCTTCAACATCGCCATCTTCGGCACCGGGGCTGCCATCTACCTGTTCGCGGTCGATCTGATCATGAGTACGCCCACGCTGCCCGGTTGGCTCCAGGTGGTGCTGGTGTGGTTGTGCGGAGTGGTCGGTTGGCTGCTGCTGCGGCCGTACCGGCGAATCACCCAGCTCGGGGGTAAGGACAGCAGCGAGGCGGTCAGCTCGGCCGGCTCCTGGCACCGCCGGTTCTTCCGCGACATGCGAGTCGCGGCGCGACTCGACGTCGTCGAGCCCGGAGGCACCGTGGAACCGGTGGGCGGACGCCGCCGGTCGCCCGACGCCGAGCAGACCCGACTGCGCCCGGAGGCACGCCGGGAAGACCCGGCCCCGACGCCGCCGCCCACTCCGGCGGGAGGCAGACGCACCGACGACGGCCGACCGGATGGTCGGGAACGCGCCGACGAGGCACCGATTGGGGAGACCGGCAGCCGGGCTCGTCCCGTGCCGCCGCAGCCTCGGCGCCGCCAGCCGGCGACGTGGACCGAACCGGACGTGCCGGCGGAGAACCCGTCGTTCGTGGTCTACCGGCCCGGCTCCACCGAACGTGCGCCGGACCGCACCGGACCGCGGGTGCGTTCCGAGGCTCGGTGACAGCGATGCGACGGGCCCTGGAATTCCTCTTCAGCCGGGCGCTGCGGTCCCGGCTGGGGGTGGCCGCGGTGATCGCGGTACTCGTCCTCGGGGTGATCGGGGCGGCCCGCCTGACGTCCGGTTCGACCGACTCGGCGGACGGGTTGAGCAACCGCCCCAACCGGCCGATCACCACCGTCGACCCAACGGCCGGTGACGACGGTCTGACCGCCAGCGAGGCCCCGCCGTCACCGGTTACTCCGTCCGGTGCCCGCACGCCTGAGCAGGTCGCGGACCGATTCGCCTCGGCCTGGCTCGGCCGGCCCGGCATGACAGCCGAGCAGTGGCAGGCTGGCCTGCGGCCGATGTCGACGCCGGCCCTGACCGAGAAGTTGGCCGGCGCCGAGCCCGGCGGGGTACCGGCCGAGCAGGTGACCGGCCCACCGGCAGTGCGGTCGCGCACCGAGACCTTCGTGGAGGTGCTGCTACCGCTCGACACCGGGCGGCTCCGGCTGGAGCTGGTGTTGGCGGACAAGAGTTGGCTGGTCGACGTGGTCGACTGGGAGCGACAGTGACCGCCGGCCGAGCGGGCCGCGTCCTCCGTCGGCCGATCCGGGCCGGCGTGGTCGCCTCCGTGCTCACCGGCATCCTGCTCCTGCTCTGCTGCACCGGCGGGACCGCTGCGTTCTTTCTCAGTGGCCTCGGCGGTGACGCGGAGGACGGGGACGCCCTGGCCGGCTGGGGCTGCGGGCCGGTACGTCCCGTCGACATCACCGGCGAACTACCCCGGTTCACCGAGTACGGCGACGCGCAGGTCCGCAATGCCGCGATCATCATCAAGGTCGGTCAGGACCTGGGCGTGCCCTCGCGCGGCTGGGTCATCGCCCTGGCCACCGCGATGCAGGAGTCAGCCCTGCGTAACCTGGCCAACAGTGACGTGCCGGAGTCCCTGGCTCTGCCGCACGAGGGCGTCGGTGCCGACCACGACTCGCTCGGCCTCTTCCAACAGCGTCCGGGATGGGGCTCGATCGCCGAACGGATGACACCCGCGTACACGGCCCGGAAGTTCTACGAAAAGCTCGTCAAGGTCCGCAGCTGGCAGCGCCGGCCGCTGACGGTCGTGGCACAGCAGGTCCAGGTCAGCGCCTATCCAGACGCATACGCCAAGCACGAGGAGCTGGCCAGCAACATCGTGGACGCATTGGCCGGTGGTGCAGCACGCACCGTCCAGATCAACGGCAAGGCCGTGTGCGACGCGGCCGAGCGCGGCCAGATCGCCGCCTCCGGCTGGACTGCGCCGATCTCCGGCGACGTCGGCTCCGGCTTCCAGACCGCCGATCGACCCAGCCACAACGGCGTCGACATCGGGGCGTCGAAGGGCACCGAGATCCGTGCCGCGGCCGCTGGCCGCGTACTGGTCGCCCGCTGCGACCCGGACAACCGAGGACGCCGGAGCTGCGACGTGGACGGGTATCCGGGCAAGGGCGGCTGCGGCTGGTTCGTCGACATCCTGCACGCCGGTGGCTACATCACGCGGTACTGCCACATGGTGGTCCAGCCCCGGGTGTCGCCGGACCAGATCGTCCAGGCCGGACAGGTGATCGGCCAGGTCGGCAGCAGCGGCAATTCGTCAGGTCCGCACCTGCACTTCGAGGTGCACCTGCGCAGCGACCGGTCCAGCCGGGGTGCGACCGACCCGATTCCCTTCATGCGTGTGCGGGGCGCTCCGCTGCGCGCTGCGGAGTGAGGCCGTCACTGGCATGACCGGACCACTGCCGGACCCGTTCGCCGACCAACCCGACTGGGCGCCTCGGCCACCCCGTCCCCTGACCATCGTGCCCGCCACCGAACGCGTGGAGTTGCGCGGGCAGCGGGTGCTCGTGGGTCTGCCAGGGCTGGGCTGGCGAGGTGACCTGCGGGCGGACGACCGGGTCGTGCAGGGTGCCCGGACCTATGTGCCGGTCATACCCGAGCACGATTGGTACCGGGCCGAGGCCGACCAGGTCGAGGTGTTCGCACCCCTGGTTCCCGTGGAGCGGGTCTGGGTGGAGACGGTCGGTGAACGGCCCACGTCGGATGGCGCCCGGGACACCGGTATCCGGTTGGTCTCGCTGGACGGCCCGTCCCACCGCTCTCCCACACCCGTGTTCGAAGCGGACGCGGTCACCGGCCGCCGAGTGGTACACGTCGAGGACGGACGCGAACACCGGGACATGCGGGCAGTGACCGAGACCTACTCGGGAGCCGAGGGCGACATCTGCGTACGGATCACGCCCGAGGTGGAGTGGTACCGCTGGGCCTGGCGCGGCCAGTCACCCACCACCCTGGAGGTGCCCGTCCACCTGCTGTGGATCGAGTAACCGTCAGCTGACCTTCGTCCCAGTGCAAACCCGCCAACCGTCGCGGTCCTGAACATCGAACTGCCAAGTGTCAGTCAGGCTCTGCTGGATTCCATCGATCGACGCACTTCGGCGAATTACGGCAACAACCGAGGCAGCATCGAAACTGGCATTGGAGACTGCAATACCTTCGATATTGATCGAGAACGAGACGCCCAGTTCTTGTTCACGCCGGATTACTTGCGCACGGAACTCATCCAGCGCCGGCACCGGACCATCGCAAGTGAACAGGTTGGCCCTGTTGGGATCACGAGACACCAGGGCCGCCTGCAGGTAGTTGACAACGACCACGTCGGGGGCGCTGCGGTCCGGTGCGGCGGCGCGGTTGTACAGCACGAAACCCGTCGCCACCCCGCCGAGCAGGAGCAGGCCGAGCACCCCACCGACCACGATGAGCACGGTTCGCAGGCGTCGGCGTCGTGGCTGTGGTGCCGGCGCTGGTGGGGCCGGCGGCAGCTGCTCGGACGGAGTCCGTTGCGCCGGTACGCGGGAGACCTGGGAACCGGCGGGGGGCTGCACTGATTCCACCTCCTGACGTTAACGGCTGGACGGCTCGGAGCCAATGCCCCGGATCCAGCGGATCGTGACGGACCCCTCCCCACCGGTGAGATCCACGACAACACCGGCGCACCGCCGTGGTACCTCCCGGAGGAGGAGCTCCGGCTGGGATACCGTCACTGCTCGGGGAGGGGTTGCCGACCTCGGGTGAGGGGGTGGACACGGTGGCCGGTCCGAAGGCACGCACGAACCGCGCCGCGGCGCTGCACCGCCGGGCTGCCGCTGTCGTGACCGCCGCCGCCGGGATCCTCGACGAGATTCGGCCGGCCCCTGCTGATCAGCGTCGCCAGTACGAGTTGGCCGACCGGCTGCGGTTGGTTGCCGCGCGGCTGGCCCCGGGCTGGTCGGGTGCCACTCTGGATTCGCTCGACGTGAACTCTCCGGCAGGCGACGGCCCGCCACCCTTCGTTCGGGTGGGTACGGCGGCACCGTTGGATGACGCCCGTTTCCCCGCTCTGGTGCCGCTGATCGGTGCCGGCCATCTGAGCGTTGACGCCGATGGGCGCGAGCCGCGGGTGGCGGGGCTGTTGCGTGCCGTGCTGTTGCGCCTGCTGGGTGCGACGCCCGCTGGTGCGCTGTTGGTACGGGCGGTGGACGCCACGGGTGCCGTGCTCACGCCGTTCGGCGCGCTTGCCGATGCCGGGCTGCTGCCCCCGCCGGCGGTGGACGTGGCGGGTCTGCGCGCGGTGTTGACCGAGGCCGAGCAGTGGGTTACTCCGGGTGCGAGCGGGCGACGTCGTCATGACCGGACGCTGCTGCTGGTGGTCGCCGCGTTGCCGGAGTTGACCGGTCCGACCGACCTGGCGCGGATCGAGGCGCTGGCTGAGCAGGGGCCGGCGGCGGGGCTGCACCTGATGGTGGCCGGCTGGCCGCCACCCGGCCCGTACTCGTCCCGGGCACCCTTGCCGCAGGCCACCTCGTTGGTGCTGCGCAACGCGTACGCGCTGCTCGGCGACCCGCCGGGGGCGTCGTTCGCGAGCCCTGGGGCCGAGCCGCCGAGCGGGTTGAATTCGCCGATCTTCGTGGAGACGGACCCTCCGGCGGAGCTCGTCGAGGCGGTCTGTCGGCGGCTCGCCGCCCAGGTGGAGGCGGGTTCCCGGTTGGCGTTGGCGGATCTGCTGCCGGAGACGGGCGATGACCTCTGGGCTGCGGATTCCGCGGACAGCCTCACCACGATGGTGGGTGACGCGGGCGGTCGGCCGGTGCCGCTGGGCTTCACCGAGCTGACCCCGCACTGGCTGGTGAGTGGCCGGTCCGGGGCAGGTCGTGCGGCGTTCCTGACCACTGCCCTGCTGGGCCTGGCCGCCCGGTACGGCCCGGACGATCTGGCGCTCTACCTGGTGGACCTGGGCGACGGTGAGTCGTTCGTGGAGTTTCTGCAGACCGAGCGGGACCGCTCCTGGATTCCGCAGGTGCGGGCTGCGGCCATCGCGGCCGACCGGGAGTACGTCCGGGACCTGTTCGACCAGTTGACAGCCGAGGTGCAGCGCCGCGCGGAGGCGGCGGGGCGGGCCGGTGGGCAGCGCTTCGCCGAGTTGCGCCAGCACCGCCCGCTGCCGCGCATCGTCTGCGTGGTCGACAACGTGCCGCTGCTCTTCGCCGAGCGGGATCGGCTGGCCACCGAGGTGGCCGCGCAGGTCGACGGGCTGGCCCGGTCCGGTCGGGCGTACGGCGTGCACCTGGTCCTGGCCGGTGCGGGTGAGCTGGGGCTGAGTGCGCGCGCGGACGCCGGACACCGGGATTCGGTGCTGGGGCAGTTCCCGGTGCGGGTGGCATTGCCGGGCGGCGGCCCGGTGCTGGAGCCGACCAACGACTCGGCCGCCGGACTGCCGGTGGGCAGCGCGGTGGTGAACACCGCCGGCGGGCTCGGCGGCCCCCGGGGCGCGATCCGTGGTCACGAGCGGTTGATTCGCCACCCCGACCCGTTGGACGACCCGGAGGTGGTCGAGCGGCTGCGGCACGAGCTGTGGGCGGCCCGACCGTCCGACGCGACGCCACCGGTGGTGTTCGCCGGGTACGCCCGTCCGCTGCTGGCCAACGACCCCCGTCACCGGGCGGCCCTGGCAGGGCAGGCACGCGGGTCGGCGGCTCTGCTGGGCCGAGCGGTGGACGTGGCCCGTACGACGGTTGCCGTTCCGATGGGGCCGGCGCCCGGACGTAACCTCGCGGTGCTGGGCTCGGGCGCGGCGGCGGGTGGTCTGCTGGCGACGGCCGCTCGCAGCACCGCCGCCCATCACGCGCCGGGCACCGCCCGGTTCCTCGTGTCCGCGCCGGACCAGGGAGCACGCGCGCTGGCAGAGGCGTTGACGGCCGAGCTGGCCGCCCGCCATCCGGCCCGGCTGGTGGACCTGTCGACGCTGGTCGCGGACGCCCATGGCGGAACCGACATCGACACCAACGCCGGCAGCACCGCCGACCCTGACGAGGCACTGCCGACGTACCTGGTGATCTTCGGGTTGGATCGGCCCGGGCCGCGGGAGCTGCCGGCGGATCGGCTGCGCGCGCTGCTGCGGGACGGTCCCCCGGCGGGCCGGCACCTCCTGGGCTGGTGGCGGGCGGTGCCGCCGTTCGCCGCGCTGCTGGAGCCGGACGGCGACGTCGACAAGCTGGCCGCCGTCGTGGTGCTGGACGTGCCGGCGGCGCAGCTCGCCGCGGTGTTCGGCCGGCCGATCCAGTGGCGGGCGCACCCGGACCGGGCGACGCTGTGGGACGGTCCGGACGAGCGGGGCACGGTCCTGATCCCGTTCGCCGACGAGGCGGGGTGAGCTGACGATGCGTACGGGAGACGTCGAGGTGGACGCGACGGTGACCGGTCCGGGGCGGCAGCGGACCGCTGGCACGGACGGCGATGTCGCGGCGCCGGCGGACGCCTGGGCCGAGTACCTGGCGGCAGCGCGTCAACTGGACGCGGTCCGGCGTGGCGCGGCCACCGCCGCCGGTGAGCAGGCCCGCTCGGCGGAAGCCGCCCGGGAGGAGCTGACGGTGGTGCGCGCCGGGCTGGCGACTCAGCAGGAGCGGTTGCGGGAGCGGGGCGTACCGGCGATCTCGCTGGTGCCGTCGCCGCCGGAGCTGACGGAGGCCGCCCGGTCGATGGCTGGCGGCCCGGCCGCCGTGCTGGCGGCGCTGCGGACCGCGCGGGGTCGGGCCGAGGCGGCGGACGCGGCGTTGGCCGCGCGGCGCGGCCTCCGACCGACCTCCTGGCCCGCACGGGCCCGCAACGTCCTGGTGTACGGGCCGCTGGCACTGCTGGTGCCGCTGATTCAGGTCATCGTGTACGCGACGACAGGGAGTGGGCCGGCCAGCGTGACGGCCCTGGTCGGCGGCCTGCCGATGCCGGCGGTCGCGTTCGTCGTCGGCTGGGTGGGTGTCGGCCGGGTCTTCCGCGCCGGCGTCGAGACGCCGGTGGACCGCACGGTGCGCTTCGGTGTGCTGGTCTGCCTGGTGCCCGCGGTGCTGGTCACGGCCGGTCTGCTGCTGGCCCTGCTCGCCTGACGACCCACCCGGTGACGGGCGGCCGGCCGTCCCCGAGGGGCGGCCGGGTGAGTCAACGGGGAAGGATCAGGGCCATCGCCTCGGCCCGCGACTTCGAGTCGGTCTGCAGGATGCCGCGCACCGCGGAGGTGATCGTCTTGGCCCCGGACTTCTGGATGCCCCGCATGGCCATGCACATGTGCTCGCATTCCAGCACGACCACGACGCCACGCGGGGCCAGCTTGCTCATCAGCAGGTCGGCGACCTGGGAGGTGAGCCGCTCCTGCACCTGGGGTCGGCGGGCGAAGACCTCGACGAGGCGGGCCAGCTTGGACAGGCCGGTGATCCGTCCGTCCGGGCCGGGGATGTAGCCGATGTGTGCGCTGCCCCGGAACGGCAGCAGGTGGTGCTCGCAGAGGCTCATCACGTCGATGTCGCGGACGATCACCAGCTCTTCGTGGTTGGCCTCGAAGGTGGTGCTGAGCACCTGCGCGGGGTCGACGCGCAGACCGGCGAAGAGTTCGGCGTACGCGCGGGCGACGCGGGCCGGCGTCTGCTGGAGGCCGTCCCGGTCCGGGTCCTCGCCGACCGCGATCAGGATCTCGCGGACCGCCTTCTCGATCCGCCCGAGGTCGACGGCGTCCTCGACGGGACGGCCGGTCAGCCTGCCGCTGATCAGCCGCGCGGCGACGTAGTCCAGCTCGTCGTCGCCGTCGGGTTCGGTCGCGGAAACGGCCAGCTCCCGGTGAGGGGAGCTGGCCGTCGGCTCGTTGCTCAGTGCGTACCGTCCGAGTTGTTGCTGGACGGCGACCCGCCGCCGACGGACGCCTGCGCGCCGTCGGCCTGGGCCTGCGCCTTGAGCTTGTCCTTCTCCGCAGGGGTGAGCACGGGCGGCTCGGTGGACGGCTGGCGCTTGCCGAAGCCGTTGTACGGCGCCAGCGGCGGCCGCTTCACCACCCGGGAGCAGATCCGCGCCATGTCGGCCGTGGAGAGGGTCTCCTTCTCCATCAGCTCGAGCACGATGTTGTCCAGGACGTCCCGGTATTCCACCAGGATCTCCCAGGCCTCGTCGT
The DNA here is from genome assembly GCF_040608495.1 of Micromonospora sp. NPDC005174. NCBI lineage: Bacteria > Bacillati > Actinomycetota > Actinomycetes > Micromonosporales > Micromonosporaceae > Micromonospora > Micromonospora sp. NPDC005174. The sequence continues at coordinate 96,339 of NZ_JBEXIJ010000009.1, forward strand.
GCGCCAGCTCGACCAGTGCCCGCATCTCGCCGTCGATCTCGGCGGCCACCGAGTCCGAGTAGTCCCGCTCGTGGCCCATGTTGCGGCCGAGGAACGGCTCGTCCCCGCTGGTGCCGTACTTGATCGCGCCGAGCTTGGAGCTCATGCCGTACTGGGTGATCATCGCGCGGGCCAACTGGGTGGCCTTCTCGATGTCGTTGCCTGCGCCGGTGGTCGGCTCGTGGAAGACCAGTTCCTCGGCGGCGCGGCCGCCCAGCGCGTACGCCAGGGTGTCGATCATCTCGGCGCGCGTCTGGGTGTACTTGTCCTCGGTCGGGAGCACCAGGGTGTGGCCCAGCGAGCGGCCACGGGACAGGATCGTCACCTTGTGCACCGGCGCGGCGTGCGGCAGCGCCCAGGCGACCAACGCGTGGCCACCCTCGTGGTACGCGGTGATCTTCTTTTCGTTGTCGCTCATCACGCGGGTCCGTCGCTGCGGACCGGCGACCACCCGGTCGATCGACTCTTCCAGCGAGTCGTTGGAGATCGCGCGCTGCTCCTTGCGGGCGGTGAGCAGGGCCGACTCGTTGATCACGTTGGCCAGGTCGGCGCCGCTGAAGCCCGGCGTACGACGGGCCACCGCGTCGAGGTCGACGTCGGGCGTGAACGGCTTGCCCTTGGCGTGCACCCGAAGGATGGCCTTGCGGCCCTCCATGTCGGGGGCGTCTACCGGGATCTGCCGGTCGAACCGGCCCGGGCGCAGCAGCGCCGGGTCGAGGATGTCCGGCCGGTTGGTGGCCGCGATCAGGATGACCCCGCCCTTGGTGTCGAAGCCGTCCATCTCGACGAGCAGCTGGTTGAGCGTCTGCTCCCGCTCGTCGTGGCCGCCGCCCATGCCGGCGCCGCGGTGCCGGCCGACGGCGTCGATCTCGTCGACGAAGACGATCGCCGGGGCGTTCGTCTTGGCCTGCTCGAACAGGTCACGGACCCGGCTGGCGCCGACGCCGACGAACATCTCCACGAAGTCGGAGCCGGAGATGGAGTAGAAGGGCACCCCGGCCTCGCCGGCGACCGCGCGGGCCAGCAGCGTCTTGCCGGTTCCGGGCGGGCCGAACAGCAGCACGCCCTTCGGGATCTTGGCACCCAGGGCCTGGTACTTGGCCGGGTTCTGGAGGAAGTCCTTGATCTCGTACAGCTCTTCGACGGCCTCCTCGGCACCCGCGACGTCCGCGAAGGTCGTCTTCGGGGTGTCCTTGGTGATCATCTTCGCCTTGGACTTGCCGAAGTTGAGCACCCGGGAGCCGCCGCCCTGCATCTGCGACATGAAGAACAGCAGCAGGAGCACGAGCAGCGCGATCGGCAGCAGGTTGACCAGCAGGCTCACCCAGATGCTGTCCGAGGAGACCTTGGCGTCGGCCGGCCCGGTGACCCGGTTGGCCGCCTTGGCCGCCAGCACCTCGTTCCAGACCTCGTCGCCCACCTGGTACGGGAACTGGGCCTCGATGCGGTCGGTGGTGGTACCACCGAACTTGGTCTTGTTCTTCAGGTCCAGCTGGAGCGTCTGCTCCTTGTCCTGGAACACGACCTTGTTGATCTGCGCGGTGTGGAGCTGGTCGAGCGCAACGGAAGTGTCCACGCGGTGGTAGCTGGGACCAGCGGTGAACAGCTGACTGAGCACAACGGCGCCGAGGATGACCAGGATGATCCAGACCACCGGTCGGCGGAAGAAACGCGTACGTTCCATACTGTTGTCGAGCGCCGGAGCGCCCGCATCCTCCTGATCGACGTCCTGACCGTCTGATGGTGTCGCCGCACTGGGCGGCGGCCGGAGCCGCCGTGCGGGCCGGCCTCGACCCCGAGGCGCCGAAACTGCCGCGCCGCGGTCATTCGACGGTACACCGTGTACGCGAGGAGTGAGCTTGCGAGCCCCGCAGTCGTGCACCATCAAATCCGCGTGAACGCGAGGAGTGAGCTCGCGGGCCCCCGCACCCGGTGCACATTGAGTATCGACGGCACGCGTGTTGGGTAGCCCACCAGCCCGAATCCAACGCACGGCGGGTCCGGGGAGGAACCGGCGTGGCGGGGAGTCCGGCCCGGCCACCCCGAACGCCCGGTCGCGCGGTCGAGGGGTCGAACGCGGAGCAACCTCCACGCCACCGGGCTCCACGTTAGCCGCTACAGCTGAGAGCCCGCTGAACGTCGGCTTGACGAATACCGATGCGAGTCGCCCTCGGGCTTTGGCGGCGCGACCCGGCGGGCAGGCTCAGGAGCGGGCGTAGACCTCGGGCTTGAGCACCCCGACGTAGGGCAGCTCCCGGTAGCGCTCAGCGAAGTCGAGGCCGTACCCGACCACGAACTCGGTGGGGATGTCGAAGCCGACGTACTTCACCGGCACCGGCACCTTGACCGCCTCGGGCTTACGGAAGAGCGCGACGACCTCGACGCTCGCCGCCGAGCGCGACTCGAGGTAGCGCAGCAGCCAGGAGAGCGTCAGGCCGGAGTCGACGATGTCCTCGACGACCATGACGTGCCGACCGGCGATGTCCCGGTCGAGATCCTTGAGGATGCGGACCACCCCGGAGGAGGTGGTGCCCTGGCCGTACGAGGAGATGGCCATGAAGTCGAGTTCGGCCGGGGGGCCGTTGCGGCCCAACGCTCGGGCGAAGTCCGCCATGAACATCACCGCGCCCTTGAGCACGCAGACCAGCAACAGTCCGTCGCCCACGTGGGCGTAGTCGGCGGACACTTGCTTGGCCAGTTCCGCTGTCTTCTCGCGGATCTGCGCCTCGGAGATGATCACGTGGTCGATGTCGGCGTCGTACCAGGAGCCGTCAGCCATGACTCCTAGCCTGCCGTACGTCCGATGGCCTCCGTCGGCGGGGCCGCACCTTTTGGCGCGGTCCCGCCCGGGATTTTCGGCGCAAAGGGCATCAAAGGCATCAGCTGGTACGGGACCGCCAGCGGCGGCCGTCCTCGCTGGGCTTCCAGTCGGCCGAGTCGTGGGTGTCCACGGTGAGGCCGGCCGCGGAGGCGGCGACGAGCAGGACGAGGAACAGGAGGAAGAGCAGGAACTCCATGGCGGCGCTCACTTTCGCATGGTTGCTGTCGGTTTCGCCGCCGGTGCGCACCGGACTGAGACCAGTCTGCGCCGACTCCCACCGCCCGGACAGTGGCAGAGATGCCACTGGGCATCGATTTACTGCCACCTCTCGGGTTACCCTCGTCACATGCTCCGATCCGTCGCCGTTCTCGCCCTGGACCAGGTCGCTCCCTTCGAGCTCGGTGTCCTCGCGGAGGTCTTCGGCACCGACCGGACGGCCGACGGCTTCCCCGCGTACCGCTTCGACGTGTGCAGCCCCGACGGCGCTGCCGTGCGCACCTCCGCCGGCTTCCACCTCACCCCGAACGCCGACCTCGCCCCGCTCGAAGAGGCGGATCTGGTGGCCGTCCCCGCACACGGGCAGGGCACCGTCGTCCCCGAGCCGGTGCTCGACGCGCTGCGCCGCGCCGACGCGCGCGGAGCACACCTGATCAGCGTCTGCTCCGGGGCCTTCCTGCTCGGCGAGGCCGGGCTGCTCGACGACCGGGAGTGCACCACCCACTGGCGGTACACCGACGAGCTGCAACGCCGGCACCCCCGGGCCCGGGTCCGCTGCAACTCGCTGTACGTCCAGGACGGTCGGCTGCTCACCAGCGCCGGCACGGCGGCCGGCATCGACGCTTGCCTGCACCTGGTACGCCAGGAACACGGCTCGGCCACCGCGACCCGGCTGGCCCGGCGGATGGTGGTCCCGCCGCACCGCGACGGCGGCCAGTCCCAGTACATCGAGGCGCCGATCCCGAAGGCGCCCGAGGCACCCACCCTCGAACCGGTGCTGGAGTGGCTGATGGGGCACCTGGACCGGACGATCACGGTGGAGGAGTTGGCCGCTCGCGCCGGCATGGCGCCACGGACGTTCGCCCGGCGTTTCCGGGCCGAGACCGGCACCACGCCCCACGACTGGCTCACCAACCAGCGGGTGCTGCTCGCCCGACGCCTGCTGGAGGAGACCCCGTTGAGCGTGGAGGCCGTCGCCGACCAGGCCGGCTTCGGTGACGCGGCGGCGCTGCGCCACCACTTCAGCCGCCGGGTCGGCGCCACCCCGCACAGCTACCGGACCACCTTCCGGGACCGGGCGGACGGCGCGGCAGCTCTCAGCCCGGGCTGAGGGCCGCCAGTCGGTCGCCCCGCCGCAGGACGCGGGCACCCCCGGGCAGGTCGGTCGGGCCCTGACCGTGCCAGTCGGTTACCAGGGCGTCCAGGGCGTCGACGTGCCGGTGCGACAGCGCGCCGGCCACCGCGCCCAGCTCCCGCGCCCAGGCGTGCAGCACCCGGCCGCGTACGGCGACGGCCAGATTGACCAGCTCCGCCACCGCGAGGCCACCGGCGGGGTGCCGCGCCGCCACGAGCGCCGTGGCCGCGATCTCGTCGAGAGCGGCATTGTCCGCCGCCACCAGCCGGGCGGTACGCGCCAGGTTGTCCACCACCCCCGGCCCGAGCGTCCGCACCAACGCCGGCAGCACGTCGGCCCGCACCCGGGAGCGGGCGTACGACGGGTCGGTGTTGTGCGGGTCCTGCCACGGGTCGAGCCCGAGGGCGGCACAGGCGGCGCGGGTCTGCTCCCGGCCGATCCCCAGCAACGGCCGCAGCAGCGGCACCCCGGAGAGATCCCGCCGGCCCGGCATTCCGGCCAGTCCGCGTGGGCCGGCCCCACGGGCGAGCGCGAGCAGCACCGTCTCCGCCTGGTCGTCGCGCGTGTGCCCGGTGAGCACCGCGACCGCCGCGTACCGCCGGGCCGCCTCCGTCAACGCCTCGTAGCGGGCCTCCCGGGCGGCCGCCTCCGGTCCACCCGGTCGCCCGGCCACCTCCACCGGCACCGCCACCACCGGGGCGAATCCGGCTTCCCGGGCCCACGCGGCCACCACCTCCGCGCGCTGCGCCGAACCGTCCTGCAGGCCGTGGTCCACGGTTACCAGGCCGGCGGGCCGAGCCAGCCGGGGTGCCACGAACACCGTCGCCGCCGCCAGGGCCAGCGAATCGGCGCCGCCGGAGCAGGCCACCAGCACCGGACCACCGGACGGCAGGTCAGTCAGCGCGCGACGGACCGCCACCCGGATCGCGGCCACCGAAGGGGCGAGCGCGGCCACCGACGGACGGTCAGCCGGCGGACGGGACGGTGCCGGCCGGGCCGTGCACGCGTGCCACCCAGGCGTCCGGATCGCCCAACTCCGACAGCCGGGGCAGGGTGAGCGGTGAGTTGAAGATCGAGTTGAAGCCCTCCATGCCGACCCGCTCGACCACGCCGTGGACGAACTTGCGGCCCTCGGCGTACTGACGCATCTTGACGTCCACCCCGAGCAGCCGGCGGATCGCCTTCTCCAACGGGTTGCCCGCCTCGCGCCGACGGTTGAACGACGCCCGGATGCGCTCCACGCTCGGGATCACCTGCGGGCCGACGCCGTCCATCACGAACTCGGCGTGCCCCTCCAGCAGGGTCATCAGCGCGGTGAGCCGGTCGAGGACGGCACGCTGCGCCGGGGTCTGCACGATGTCCAGGACGCTCGTGCGGCTCTCCGGGTCGCGGACCGCCTCGGACAGCGTCGCGACACCGCGTCGCAGCCGCTCGACGAGATGTTCACCGCCGTTGGACGACGCGTCGACGAACGCCTGCACCTCCCCCAGGAAGTACGCCCGCATCCAGGGCACGGCGGTGAACTGGGTGCGGTGGGTGACCTCGTGCAGGCAGACCCACAGCCGGAAGTCCCGGGAGTCGGCGTTCAACTTGCGCTCCACCTCGACGATGTTCGGCGCCACCAGCAGCAGTTGCCCCGGGTCGGCGGAGAAGACCTCGTACTGGCCGAGCACCCGACCGGACAGGTAGGCCAGGACCGTGCCGGCCTGCACCCCGGTCAGCCGCGACCCGATCGCCTCGGTGAGCGCGCCGGGCTGCTTGTCGCCGGACAGCCGGCTGACCAGCGGAGTGATCACCTCACGCAGCCCGGCGATGTTGGCGGCCGCCCAGTCGCGGCGGTCGACGACCCGCACCGGCGGGTGCGACACCTGCGCCCGCAGCCCGGTGTAGTCGGCCACGTGCCCGGCCGCCTCGTCGGTCAGCCGACGCAGGTCGCCGACCACGTCGGTGGCCTCGGCGTACGACACCCGAGGCCCCGACTTGCTCAACGCCCCCGCGGTGGCGGCGGCCAGATCCCAGTCCACGAACTGCGCCATGAACCCACCGTACCCGCGTCGCGACACCCCGGCCCGGGCTCGCGTCGGCGATCGACGCCGGTCGCCGCCCGTACGACGCCTCGCGAGCCCGCCCCGACGGCGGTCAGCGGCAGCCGCAGCCGGCCAGCGCGGCGGCGATACGGTCCAGCGCCGGCTGGGCCGTGTCCGTCCCACCGGGCACCTTGTCGGTGAGCACCGCGAAGGTGAGGAGCCGACCGTCGGCCGTGGTGACCAGGCCGGCGATGGCGTGCACCCCGGTCAGCGTGCCGGTCTTGGCGCGTACGGCGCCGGCGCCGGCGGCGGTTCCGGGGGCACCCCGGTAACGCTCGCCCAGCGTGCCGGACCAGCCGCCCACCGGCAGGCCGCCGAAGACGCCGGCCAGCTCCGGATGGTCCGTGCTCGCGGCCAGCCTGATCAGGTCGGTGAGCAGGGACGGGCTGATCCGGTTGCGGCGCGACAGCCCGCTGCCGTCGGAGAGGGTGATCTCCTCGGCGGGCAGGCCCAGCGCCGCCACCTCGGCGTCCATCGCGGCGGCCGCGCCATCGAACGACGCCTTCTGGCTGCGGGCCAGCGCCACCTGCCGGGCCAGCGCCTCGGCCAGCAGGTTGTCGCTCTCGCTGATCATGATGTCGACCAGCCGGATCAGCGGCGGCGACTGCACCACGCCCAGCTCCGTGCCGGCCGGCGGGGTGCCACCGGCGGCGGTGGCCAGGGCCGGGGCCGTACCCCGCTTGACGGCGCTGGTCGGTACGCCGAGCAGCCGGGCGAACGACTTGCCGGCGGCCAGGTCGGGCTCGGCGACGCGCTCGGCGCCCCCGGGCGCGGCGCCCGGGTCCGTGCGTGCGCCGTCGGTCATCAGCGCGGTCACCGCGCCGCCGTACCCCCCGGTGGGGATGTCGTCGTCCCAGCCGGGGCCGTACCGCGGACCGGAGTAGAGGGAGCCGTCGATGGTGACGCTGGTCGGGGCGGTGCCGCCGAGGGCGGCACGCACCTGCGCGGCCAGGTCGTCCAGGCGTGCCGCGCCCGGGTAGTAACCCTTCTTGTTCACCGCGAGGGTGGGGTCGCCGCCACCGACGATCACCACCTCGCCGGGCTTGGCACCGGCCACCGCCCGGGTCGGGATACGGAATCCGGGGCCACGGGCGGCCAGCACGGTCACCGCGGTCGCCAGCTTGGTCACCGAGGCGGGCACCGTGCCGTCGTCCGCCCCCCTGGCGTACAGCGTCTGGCCGGTGGTCACGTCGGCAACCGAGACGTTCACCCGGTCACCCAAAGCAGGCACGCCGACCAGCGGGTCGAGCGCGGCGCGTACCCCGTCGGCAGAGGGCAGCGGAGCGTTCGGGTCGGGGCCGCCCAACACGTCCGAGGGGTCGGGTTCGGAGGCGGGGGCGGCACCGGCCGGACCGGATGCCGCGTCCTCGCCCAGCCAGGCGGCGACCGGGCCGGGACGGGTCACGACGACACCCACGCCGGCCAGCACCAACAGCACCACCACGGCCAGCACGGTCACCAGTCGACCTCGACGGCGCGGCGAGCTCGACGGCGCTACCGGCGGTTCGGCACCGGCCGGGGCCGGCAACGCGGAGATCGGCGGACCGAGCGGTGGCACGCCGGTCGGGAAGCGGACGGTGGGTCCGTCACCGGACACCCGTCCGCCCCGAGCCGGGCTGGTCGGGGCCGGTCGGACAGGTGCGGCACCCGTGGGTCGCGGGCCGCTCGTGGGGTGGTTCGCGCCGAGGACCGGGAAGCGCCCGTTGTTGGGTCCTCCGGCCGGCGTCGAACCTGACGGACGCCACGGCAGCGGCGGCGGCCGCTCGGGAACCGACTCCTCCGGCGGCCGGGGAAGGTGCGCGTCGGGCACCGGAACCCGCCCGCTCGCCCCACCGGCACCGGATCGTCCGGTACCACGCGCGGCGCCCCCGTCCGGGCGGTAGTGTGAATCTTCCCTCCCCACGACCCCCTCCTCCCCCAGCGAAAATCGGCTTGGGTGACACTACTTCGGTCCGAAGACTATGCGGCGGCCGGAGTCGGCGGGTGGGCATTCACCCGTCCGGAGGGCGCCAGTGGTTCCGTTAGCCAGCGTGGGCAGACGAGGGAGCGTGCAGATGGATTTCGACGTGACGGTTGAGATCCCCAAGGGTCACCGAAACAAGTACGAGGTGGACCACAAGACCGGCCGGATCCGGCTGGACCGCACCCTGTTCACGTCCACCCAGTACCCGGCCGACTACGGGTTCATCGAGGACACGCTGGGCGAGGACGGCGACCCGCTGGACGCGCTGGTGCTGGTCCCCGAACCCACCTTCCCGGGCTGCCTCATCCGCTGCCGGACCATCGGCATGTTCCGGATGACCGACGAGAAGGGCGGGGACGACAAGGTCCTCTGCGTGCCCTACGAGGACCCCCGCCAGGAGCACCTGCGCGACATCCACCACCTGGGCGAGTTCGACCGCCTGGAGATCCAGCACTTCTTCGAGGTGTACAAGGACCTGGAGCCCGGCAAGTCGGTCGAGGGCGCGACCTGGGTCGGCCGCACCGAGGCCGAGGCCGAGATCCACGCCTCCTACCAGCGTGCGCGGGACGCCGAGGCGCGCGGCGAGTCCAACCACTGACGTACGACCACCGACAGGGCCCGGGAGCAGCTCATCCGAGCAGCCCCCGGGCCCTGTCGTACAGGTCGAGCACCGCGCAGGCGACCGGCACCACGGCGACCACCAGGGCCGTGTCGGTGAGGTCCGCGACCCGCCCGAGGTACGGCGAGACAGGTCGCCGGGCGTACCCGGTGCCGGCGGCCACGGTCACCAGGCCCAGCGCCGCCCCACCGAGGACCAGCGCCAGGCGGCCCGCGTCGTCGGTCCGCTCGACCAGCACCGCGCCGAGCACCGCGTAGCCGGCCAGCCCGGCCAGCACCGTCGGCACCCGGTGCCGCAGCGCCACGAACAGCCGCGACCGCAGCAGCAGCACGGACGCGACCACCGCCACCAGCACCGGCCCGGCCAGCCCACCGGCGACCCCGAGTACGACCGCGGCGCCGACCGCCAGCACGGCGTGCCCGAGCAGCATTCCGGTGAGCATCTCCTCGGTACGGGTGACGGCAGCGTTCACCTTGCCCCGGTCCGGTAGGTCCCCGGGCCGTTCCGACTCGGCACCCGAGGCGGTGGTCGGCAGGGTGATCGGCGGCAGCGGCAGCTTGCCCAGCCGGATGGCCAACAGCGGAATCGCCCCGATGGCGAAGACCAGCGCGCTGAGCACCACCGCCGCCGTGCCGGCGGGGGTCAGCAGCAGCGCCCCGAGCGCCGCGCTGGCACCGAGCAGGCCGACCGTGACACCGGCCACGAAGACGCGCAGTCGGCTCGCCACTGTCAGCAGACCGGTCAGCGCAACGAGCAGCAGCGCCACCGAACCGGCCAGCAGTTCGGGCGCGCCGACCCAGCGCACCGGCCCGAGCGGGCCGACCGGGTCGCCCGAGCCGACCGCGAGGGCACCGGCCACGAAGGCGTACGGCAGGGCGTACCCGCCGAGCGTCGCTCCGGCCGCGCCGTCGCCGTTGGCGCGGGAGGCGACGGTGCCGCCCACGGTGAGCAGCAGCGCCACGGCCGCCGCCGCGACCCAGCGGCTCCCCGAGGTCGGGCCACTGGCGAACAGGGCGAGCAGCCCGACTGCGAGCGGCACGCCGGCACCGGCCAGAGCGGCGATCCGGGTGGCGGCGGGCGACCAGGCGCCGCCCCGTCGACGGGCCCCGTCGGCGATCGCCTCCACGACGTCGTCGTACTCCAACTCGGGCCAGTGGGCGCGGGCCGGCACCAGGTGCAGCACCTCACCGTCGCGGACCCCCTGCGGCAGCAGCGCCTGAGCGCTCGCCAGCACCGCCCCGTCGGTACGGCGCAACACCCAGCCGCCGTGCCGCTCGCCATCGTCGGCCAGCCCCTCACCGGCGTGCCGCAGTACGTCGGGCAGCAGCTCGGCCAGGGGCACCTGCTCCGGCAGGGCGACGTCCACCCGCCGTTGGGGCGCGCTGATGGTGACGCGGGCCAGTCCGGTTGTCATCGACCGGTCTCCATATCGAGCGGTGTCGGAGGCTGCGGGGACGACAGGACTTTACCTACCATGAGCCAGGCTCGGGTTACCCAGCGCAGTCAGGAGGCCGAGTGTCCACCGTCGTCATCAAGCGCCCACCGCGGCGGCCAGCGCCGGAGATCCCCGTCGGCGAGCTGCCCGTCGAGGCACCGCCGGAGATCCCGGCGGTGGCCGGCGGGCGGTGGCAGCAGATGTTGATGGTCCTGCCCATGCTCGGCGGCACGGTGGCGATGGCGATGATGTTCGGCCGCGGTGGCGGGGCGTACTCGTACGTGGTGGGCGGGATGTTCGGGCTCTCGTCGCTGGCGATGCTCGTCACCACGTGGGGCAGCGCGTCGGGCACCCCGAAGAAGTCCGAGATGATGGCGGCCCGCCGCGAGTACCTGCGCCATCTGGCGACGCTGCGCCGCCGGGTCCGGCAGACCGCCGGGCAGCAGCGGGCCGGGCTCTACTACCGGCACCCCGACCCCGCCCGCCTGTGGTCCACCGTGGACAGCCGTCGGGTCTGGGAACGCCGCCCCGCCGACCCCGACTTCGCGGTGGTACGCGTCGCCGTCGGCCCGCAGACGCTGGCCACCCCGCTCGTGCCGCCGGTCACCCGGCCGTTGGAGGAGCTGGAGCCGATGACCGCCGGCGCGCTGCGCCGCTTCCTGGACGCGTACTCCGTGGTGCCGGAGCTGCCGGTGGCCCTGTCCCTGCGCAGCTTCGCCCGCGTGCACGTGCGGACCGCCACCGGCGGCCCGTCCACCGGCGGCCCGTCCACCGGCGGCCCGTCCACCGGTGACCCGGCGGCGCAGGCCCTGGTCCGGGCCGCGCTGACCCAGCTGGCCGTGTTCCACGCCCCCGACGAGCTGCTGATCGCGGTCTGCGCCGGGCCGGAGCGTCGAGCCGTCTGGGAGTGGGTGAAGTGGCTGCCGCACGCCCACCACCCCGGGCGTACGGACGCGCTCGGGCCGGTACGGCTGGTGACCTCGTCGGCTGCGGAGCTGGAACTGCTGCTCGGGGACGTGTTCGGCAGCCGGCCCCGGTTCAGTCCGGCCGGGCCGGCCACCGACGGTCCACACGTGGTGGTGGTCCTCGACGGCGGCGACCTGACCGGTGCGACCGACCTGACCGGCGACGGCGGCATCGACGCGGTCACCGTGCTGGATCTGGACACACCGCCGCCCCGCCTGCTCGACCGGTACGTGCTGCTGCTGGAACTGCGCGGCCGGCGGCTGCACTCGTGGTCGGTCGAGGGGCACGCCGAGGTGGGCCGCGCCGACCACCTCGACATCGCCGACGCGGAGGCGGTCGCCCGGCGGTTGGCGCCGCTGCGGCTGGCCGGTACGGCCCGCGGCCCGGACGCCCCACTCGACGTCGAGCTGGGCCTGCCGGAGCTGCTCGGCCTCGGCGATCCGGAGAGCTTCACCGCCGAGCAGGGTTGGGCGCCGCGCTCGGCCCGGGACCGGCTGCGGGTCCCGATCGGGGTGGGTGTCGACGGAGGGGCCATCGAGTTGGACCTGAAGGAGTCCGCCCAGGACGGGATGGGCCCGCACGGTCTGCTGATCGGGGCCACCGGCTCGGGCAAGTCCGAACTGCTCCGCACGCTGGTGCTGGGGCTGGCCGCGACGCACAGCTCCGAGCAGCTCAACTTCGTCCTGGTCGACTTCAAGGGAGGCGCCACCTTCGCGCCGTTCGACCGGCTGCCGCACACCGCCGCCGTGATCACCAACCTGGCCGACGCACTGCCCCTGGTCGACCGGATGGTGGACGCGATCAACGGGGAGCTGGTCCGCCGGCAGGAGCTGCTGCGCCGGGCCGGCAACTTCGCCAGCGTGCGGGACTACGAGCGGGCGCGGGCCGCCGGCAGTCCACTCGCCCCGCTACCGTCGCTGCTGCTGATCTGCGACGAGTTCTCCGAACTGCTCTCCGCCAAGCCCGACTTCATCGACCTGTTCGTGCAGATCGGCCGGCTGGGTCGGTCGCTCGGCGTGCACCTGCTGCTCGCCAGCCAGCGCCTCGAGGAGGGCCGGCTGCGCGGGCTGGACACGCACCTGTCGTACCGGATCGGGTTGCGCACCTTCTCCGCCCTGGAGTCCCGCACGGTGCTCGGGGTGCCGGACGCGCACGAGCTGCCCCGCTCGCCGGGCCACGGCTACCTGCGCGCCGGCACCGATCCGCTGGCGCGGTTCAAGGCGGCGTACGTCTCCGGGGTCGTACGCCGCCGGGCCGACACGAGCGGCGTCACGGCTGGCGAGGGGGCCCGCCTGCTCACGTTCACCACTCACGTCGTACCGCTGCCGGAGCCGGCGACCCCGGCCCTGCCCATGGTGGCCGAGGACGAGAGCAGCCGCGAGACCCTGCTGGACCTGCTGGTCGACCGGCTCGTCGGGCAGGGCCCGCCCGCACACCAGGTATGGCTCGCGCCGCTCGGTGACCCTCCGGCCCTGGACGAGCTGGTCGGCACGGTCGAGGTGGATCCGGCGCGCGGGCTCACCGTGGGCAACCCGGAGCTGCACGGGGCGCTGAGTGTGCCGGTGGCCGTGGTGGACCGGCCGTTGGAACAGCGGCGGGACCTGCTCTGGCTGGCCCTGGATGGCGCGTCCGGGCACGTGGCGGTGGTCGGCGCGCCGCAGAGCGGCAAGTCCACCGCGCTACGCACGCTGATCTGCGCGTTGGCGCTCACCCACACCCCGGCCGAGGTGCAGGTCTACTGTCTCGACTTCGGCGGTGGCGGTCTCGCGGCGCTGCGCGACCTGCCGCACGTGGGCGGAGTGACCGGTCGTGCCGACCCGACCGCCCTACGCCGCAGCGTCGGCGAGGTCACGACTCTGTTGGCCGAGCGGGAGCGCCGCTTCGCCGAGCTGGGCGTGGAGTCGATGGCCACGTACCGGCAGCGGCGGGCCGCGACGGCGACCACCGACCAGCCGGACGTCGACCCGTTCGGCGACGTCTTCCTGGTGGTCGACGGGTGGAGCACGCTGCGCAACGAGTACGACGACCTGGAACCACTGGTCACCGACCTGGCCACCCGCGGCCTGTCATACGGGTTGCACGTGGTCGCCACGGCGTTGCGTTGGTTGGATTTCCGGCCGGCGATCCGGGACCTGTTCGGCTCCCGGCTGGAGCTGCGCCTCGGCGACCCGTCCGACTCCCTGGTGGCCCGGCGGGCAGCGGCGAACGTGCCGGAGCACCCCGGCCGGGGTGTGACGGCCCAGAGCCTGCACTTCCTCACCGCGCTCCCACGGCTCGCCGGTTCGAGCGATGGCACCGCCGAGCTGGTCGGACGAATCGCCGACGCCTGGGCCGGACCGGCCGCGCCTCGGGTCCGGCTCCTCCCACCGGTGCTGCCGTACGCCGATCTGGATCTCACCGCGACGACGGGGCTGCGGCTGCCGATCGGAGTCGCCGAGGCCGATCTGCGGCCGGTGCAGCTCGACTTCGCCGCCGAGCCGCACTTCGTGGTCTTCGGGGACGCCGAGTGCGGCAAGTCGTCGTTCCTGCGGGCGCTGGCCGCCTCGATCACCACCCGGTTCACGCCCGAGGAGGCCCGGGTCATCCTCGTCGACTACCGGCGCAGCCTGCTGGGCGCCATCGAGACGCCGCACCTCATCGGGTACGGCACCGCCGCCGCGCACACCGCCGACCTGGTCGAGTCGGCCGCCGGTTACCTGGAGCGGCGGGCTCCCGGGCCGGAGGTCACCCCGCAGCAGTTACGTGACCGCTCGTGGTGGTCGGGGCCGGAACTGTTCGTGCTGGTCGACGACTACGACCTGGTGGCCACCGGGCCGGCGAACCCGTTGCGGGCGCTGGAGGAGCACCTGCCGCACGCCCGCGATGTCGGCCTGCACCTGGTGCTGGCCCGCCGTTCCGGAGGCGCGGGCCGGTCCCAGTACGAGTCCATCGTGCAGCGGCTACGGGAACTCTCCACGGCCGGACTGGTGATGGCGGGCAGCCCCGAGGAGGGCGCGCTCGTCGGGCCGGTGCGGCCCGGGCCGCTGCCACCGGGCCGTGGTCGGCTCGTCACCCGACGGGAGGGCGTACGCCTCGTGCAGCTCGCACATCTGCCGTCACCGTGACCTGTCTTCGCGGTTCCTCCCGTGACGGGTGGGGAAACCGGTAATCTCCGATCGTCGAGGTTCCGTCGGGATGAATGGCAGAGGATGTGACTGGGGTTCGGCACAGCGGTCCGGCAGTGGCCAGACGGGCCGGCCGGGCGCTGCTCGGTGCGGCGGCGCTGGTCGCTGTCGCGGTCCCGAGCACCGCACCTGTCACCGCGCCAAGCAGCGGCGGGCAGCTCGCCGGCGCGCCGGCCGCGTTCGCGCCCGCTGACAGCATCGCCCGCACCGACCAGGTACGTGACGAGCAGTGGCAGCTCGACGAGTTGCGTGCCGACTCGGCCTGGCGCACCTCGACCGGCCGCGGTGTGGTCGTCGCCGTGGTCGACTCCGGTGTGGACGCCAACCATCCCGACCTGGCCGGTCAGGTGCTCCCCGGCCTCGACCTGGTCGGGCCGGCCGGCGGCGCCGGTCCGGACCCGGTGGGCCACGGCACCACGGTCGCCGGGCTGATCGCCGGGCGCAACGACGACAAGCGGGGCGTGGTCGGCCTGGCGCCGGACTCGCGGATCCTTCCGGTCCGCGTGCTGGACGAGCGCAACAAGTACGACGACGCGTTGATCGTCGCGAAGGGTGTCCGGTGGGCGGTCGACCACGGCGCCCGGGTGATCAACCTGTCGCTGGGCGGCAGCGGCGACAGCCCTGCCCTGGCGGCGGCCCTGGACTACGCGTTCGCCCGCGACGTGGTGGTGGTCGCCTGCACCGGCAACCTGGCCACGTCGCCCGACTCCAAGCCCTGGTACCCGGCCCGTGAACCGGGCGTGATCGCGGTCGCCGGGTTGGAGCGCAACAGCGACAACCTGTGGTCCGGGTCGATCACCGGTCGGGCGACGGTGCTCACCGCCCCCGCGACCAACCTGGTCGGCGCCCGTCCGACCGACGGGTACTGGCGGGTGCAGGGCACCAGCTTCGCCGCACCGCTGGTGGCCGCCACGGCCGCGCTGGTCCGGTCCCGCTACCCGGACATGCCCGCGGGGCAGGTGGTCAACCGGCTCGTGGCCACCGCCCGGGACATCGGCCCGACCGGCCGGGACGACCGTTTCGGGTACGGGGTGGTCGACCCGGTGGCCGCGCTGACGGCGGATGTCGCCCCCGTCAGCGCCAACCCGCTGGACGATCTGACCTCGCCGGGGGTGGTCGGCTTCGGTGCGGCCCCCGGCTCGGGCGACGACGACCCGGTGAGCGGTGCGGGCAGTGACCTCGGTTTCACCGCTCCCCGGCAGCAGACGGGGTGGAAGGCCCGACCGGCGGGCGTACCGGCCGATTCCGCGCCGGAGCGACTCTGGACAGGCGCCGTGCTCTTCGCCGCTCTGGTCACCGGCGCGGCGCTGATGGTGCGCCGGTTCCGCCAGCGCACTCGCTGAACGGCTGACGACAGGCCTGATTGCCCCGCCGGCGGGGTAGAACCGACCTCATGAGCACGCCGGCCGCACGTACCCTCGACCCCACCCGCCACCCGTCCTGGCGGCGACGTCGCCTCGACCCGGACCACTCGCTGGGCTTGCGGCTGACCCTGGCGGCGACGGCGGCGTTCCTGGTGCTGGTGCCGTTCGCCCTGCTCGCGCTGTTGGTGCTCGGGGCGTGGGCGCCGCTGCACCGGCTGGACACGACGATCACCGACGCGCTGCACGACCACGCGGTGAACCACCCGGCCTGGGTCATGCTCATGCGGGTCTGGAGCGAGGTGTTCGCGCCGATGCCGCTGCGGGTCGTCGTGCTGCTGGCGGTGATCTGGCTGGTGCGCCGGCACGCCCGGCGACTGGCCCTCTGGGCGACCACCACGATGGTGGTCGGCGGGTTGATGGGTCCGCTGCTCAAGTTGCTCGTCGGCCGGCACCGTCCGGAACTGCTCGACCCGGTGGCCCGGGCCGCCGGCTACTCGTTCCCCTCCGGGCACGCGCTGAACGCCACCCTGGCCGCGGGCGTGCTGCTGCTGGTGTTCCTGCCGTACGTCCGACGCGGGGCGGCGCGGGTCACGCTCTGGGTCGCCGCGCTGCTGCTCGCGCTGGTCACCGGGCTCAGCAGGGTCGTGCTCGGCGTGCACTTCACCAGCGACGTGCTCGGTGGCTGGCTGCTCGGCGTGGCGGTGGTCGCGGCGACCACTGCCGCGTTCACCAGTTGGCGAGCGCACACGGGTCTCCGGCCGGTCCGGCCGACCCGTGACGGTGTTGCGCCCGAGGTCGAGCGGCAGCCCGAAGCGACCTGAGGCGTGACGGGGACGCCGACCGGGTATTGGCCGGCTCATGTCCGACACCGTGGTCCAGATCGTCCGGCGGGTGCTGCTGCCGGTTTCCCTCCTTTTCGGCGTCATGGTGCTGCTCGGGGTGCTTGTCACTCGGGTGTTGAACCGAACCTGGCCGTTCACCGTCGAGGACGCGGTCAATCGGGAGTTCGCCGGTGACCGCACCGGCGGCTGGAACAACGTCTCGTTGGTGTTCAGCACGCTCGCCAGCACTCAGATGATCGTCGTGGTCACCGTGCTGGTGGCGCTGGCGCTGCGACTCTGGCTGAAGCGCTGGCGGGAGCCCCTGTTCCTGTGCGCGGCCGTCACCGCCCAGGCGCTGGTGTTCCTGCTGACCACTCTGGTGATCGACCGGCAGCGACCCGCGGTGGAGCACATGGACGTCTCACCGCCCACGTCGAGCTTCCCGTCCGGGCACACGTCGGCAGCGGTCGCCCTCTACGTCGGCATCGCGGTGCTGATGGCCCTGCGGGCGCGCAGCACCGGCGCGAAGGTCGCCTGGTGGACGCTGCTGCTGATGGTGCCGGTGGGTGTGGCGCTGACCCGCATGTACCGGGGGATGCACCACCCGAGCGACGTGACGGCGTCCTTCCTCAACGGCGGCACCTGCGTGGCGATCATGGCCCGGGCGGTCCTGGACCGGGGACTGCACTGGGGGCGCGCGAAGCTGCCGGCCGCCGCCCCGGCCCGCACCTGATCCGGGGCGGCGCTCAGGTGCACTCGCCGGTGGCGACGGCCCGGTTGCGCTCGGCGCCGGCCAACGCCACCGGACGGGCCTCGGCGGCGGTCACCGCGAAGCCGGTGTTGGGATCGTCGGCCGCCGCCGCGAAGATGACGCCGAGCACGAGGCCGTTGGCGGAGAGCAGCGGCCCGCCGGAGTTACCACTGCGTACCAGCGCCCGGATCGTGTAGATCTCCCGGGTGACGTCGCCGGAGGAGTAGATGTCCGGCCCCTTGATCCGGTCGACGTCACGAACCCGGGCGGACTGCGCGTTGTACGGGCCGTCGAGCGGGAAGCCGAGCACGATGGCGTCCGAGCCACTGCCCGCGTTGCCGGCGGCGAACCGCAGCGACGGGCCGGGGAGCCCCGGGACCAGCAGCACCGCCAGGTCCCGGTTGGGGTCGTACACCACCACCTGACCGTCGTACCGCTCGCCGCCCAACTCCACGGCCACCGAGCGCGTACCGGCGACCACGTGGGCGTTGGTCATGACCCGGTCGTCGGCGTACACGAAGCCGGAGCCCTCGATGCGGCGCGAGCAACTGGGCGCGGAGCCGAGCACCTTGACCACCGAACGCTGACCGTTGACCACCACCTGGGAACCCGCCAGCGCCGGGTCGGGCGGGTCGACCTGCCGGGCCCGGGTGGGCGCGAGGCCGCCGAAGACGTCCGGGAAACCGTCGGTGTCGACGGTGTCCTCCAACGCGGTCGAGAGCCGGTGCGCCTCCTCCGGCAGAACCCCGTTCACCACACTGATCAGCGCGCTGTTGCGCACCGAGGCGGCGAGCCAGGGCACCGACGACGACCCGAGCGGTACGGCGACCAGCCAGGCCAGCAGGAGCACCGCGAACAGCGAGACGAAGGCGCCACCGATGTCGTCGATCCGCCGGCCCACGTCGCTGGTGATCGTCTTGCGCAGGTGCGAGCCGAGCCAGCCGGCGAGCGCCTGCCCGATCACCGCCAATCCGAAGATGGCCACCAGTGAGATGAGCACGCGGGTGCCGGCGTCGACGAACTGCCGGGCGAACAGCGGCCCGAGTTGCAGGCCGAGCAGGAGGCCCAGGAAGAAGCCGGACAGTGACGTGATGCCGATGACGAAACCCTGACGGTATCCGCTGATCGCGAACACGAGCATGAGCAGCAGCAGTACGAGATCCACGACGGACACGGGGTCCAGCGTACGGGCACCGCGCCCAGCGGATGACCATCGCTTGCGGAAGGTGACCGCGTGGTCAGCGCAGGGCGGTCTCGTCGACCTCGTCGGTGCCTGCCGAGGGCGCGGGAGCGGCACCCGTGGGCGGCAGGTCGACCAGCCGACCGGGCGACCACGGGCGGGCCCAGCCGCCCATCTCGAGCAGAGCCGCCAACACTCCGGCGGTGAAGCCCCAGACGAGCATGCCGCGCGAGGAGAACGCCGGACCCACCCAGCCGCTCGGGTGACGGACCCGGAGCCGGTTCGCCGGGTCGACCAGCTCGCGGATCGGCAGTCGTGCCACGTGCGCCACCTCGGCGGGCTCCCGGGGATGCACCGGATGCGGGTCGTGCCACCAGGCCAGCACCGGGGTGACCACGAAATCGCTGACCGGAATCCACAGTTTCGGCAACTCGGCCAGCACGGTCACGCTGGCCGGATCGAGGCCGACCTCCTCGTTCGCCTCGCGGAGCGCGGTGGCACGCGTGTTGGCGTCCTCCGGGTCGGCCGCGCCGCCGGGGAAGGCCGGCTGACCGGCGTGGTTTCGCAGGGTCGCGGCCCGTTGCAGGATCAGTACGTCGGGCCCGGTGTCGGCCTGCTCACCGAGCAGCACCAGCACGGCGCTCTCCCGCCCGCCCTCGGCCGGGGTGGTGAGGCGGGTGAAGTCCTCGACGCGGGCGGTGCCCAGCCGGCTCAGCAGGGGGTCGATCCAGTCCGGAGGTCGACGGGTCACGCCGGCACCGCCACGCCCAGGTGCTGGCGGACCAGCGCGGCGAGCTGGGTGTCGTCGAGCGCACCGGTGGAGTCGATGTGTCGGATGCGGCCCCGCGCGTCGACGAAGAGGGTCAGCGGGAAGGCGTTGCGCCTCAGCTCCCGTTGCAGCGCGTCGCCCTGGTCGACCAGGACCGGAAACCGTACGCCGAAGTCCTCGCCGATGGACTGGGCGCCGCTGCGACTGTCGCGGGTGTTGACCCCGACCACCCGGAGCTGGCCGCCGGTCCGCTCGCTCAGCCGCTGGAACGCGGGCAGTTCCTTGCGGCACGGCCCGCACCAGGAGGCCCAGACGTTGATCACGGCCGGCCCGGCCAGGTCTCGCAGCGCGACCGGCGCACCACCGGTGAAGCAGGCCAGGGTCAGCGCCGGCAGCTCCTGCCCACCCGCAGCCGTCCCGGTCGCGCCGGCGTCGGGCGAACCGGCAGCACCGGGGCTGGGCGTGCCGGAGGCAGCGCCAGCACCGGTCGAGGCAGCAGCAGGGCTGGACGACGCCGGAGGCGCTCCCAACGCGGCGCAGTCCTTGAAGGGCGACGGACGCTCGGCTGCGGCCGACCGCGGCGCGGCGTCGTCGGTCGGGCTGGTGGTGCAGCCACCCACGAACAGCGCCAGCGGCAGAGCGAGCAGGGCGATCCGCCGGTGGAGCGCACCCGTCAGAAGGCGGTTCACGGCACCTCCGCGGCGACCGCCTGCGGCGGCACCAGCTCCGGGTCGATCCCAGCCGCCACGGCCAGGTCACGCGCCCGAGGGCCCTTGAGCAGCTTGGCGGCGGCGGACGGCTCGGTGGGGCCGGTGCCGTACGAGGGGCAGAGCTTCGCGAGCGTGCACGCACCACAGGCGGGTTTACGGGCGTGGCAGACCCGCCGCCCGTGAAAGATGATCCGGTGCGACAGCATGGTCCAGTCGCGCCTGGGGTAGAGCGCGCCGATCGCGTGCTCGATCTTGACCGGATCGGTCTCGGTGGTCAGCCGCCACCGGTGGACCAGCCGCTGGAAGTGCGTGTCGACGGTGATGCCGGGGACGTCGAAGGCGTTGCCGAGGATGACGTTGGCGGTCTTGCGACCGATCCCGGGTAGCGTCACCAGGTCGGCGAGCCGGCCGGGGACCTGACCGTCGTACCGGTCGAGGAGGGCCTGCCCGAGCTTGAGCAGCGAGTCGGTCTTGTTGCGGTAGAAGCCGGTGGGCCGGATCAGCTCCTCCATCTCGCCCCGGTCAGCCCCGGCGTACGCGGCGGCGCTCGGGTAGCGGGCGAAGAGCTTCGGGGTGACCTCGTTGACCTTCTTGTCGGTGCACTGCGCGGACAGGATCGTGGCGACGGACAGCTCCAGCGCGTTGGAGTGGTCCAGCTCACAGTGCGCGTCGGGGTGCGTCTCGGCCAGCACCCGGCCGATCTTGCGGGCGCGGCGTGTGCGCCCGAGGTCGGTCTCGCTGGCACCGGGAGGGCTACTGGTCACGACGGTCAGCCTACGTCGCACCCCGGACGTTCCTCGTCGGGTCAACCGGCGGTCGGCGCGGTGATCCTGCCCTGCCCGTCGATCCGGGCCCCGTTCCTGGGGAAGTCGGTACGGCTCAGCTCGGTGACGAGGCCCAGGCCCCGGCCGTCCGGGTCCATCGTCGGCCTGCCGGCCGAGTTCATGTACGTCGAGGTGAACGAGCCACCGGCCCACGCGCCGTCGGGCTTGAGCGACACCTTCAGGACGCCGCCCCAGCCCAGCCGCCCGGCGTTGCTCAACGAGTTGCCGCCGCCGGCGAAGTTGCCGAGGCTGTACGCGATCAGGCGCCCCCGGTAGAACTCCATCCCGCGCAGCACGTGCGGCCCGTGCCCGACGATCAGATCCGCGCCGGCGTCGATCATCGCGTGCGAGAACCTGACCGGATCGCCCCGGTTCTCGCCGAGGAACAGCTCGGTGCCCGGCTTCACCCGGGTCTTGTCCGCTCCCTCGCCGCCCATGTGCACCTGCACCACGACCACGTCGGCCATGGTGGCGGCCTTGGCGACGACCGTCCTGGCCTTGGCGATGTCGACCAGGCTGTTGGACCAGACGTACGACGAGAAGCCGGCCACGGCGACCTTGACGCCCTTGACGTCGACCACGGTGATCTCGTCCGGCGCGCCGGTGTGCTCCAGGTCGTACTTCTCCAACGCCTTACGCGTGTTCTGGTAGCCCTTCGGCCCGTAGTCGTAGCCGTGGTTGTTGGCCTGGTTGAGCAGCCGGAAGCCGGCGTCGCGCAGGTGCGCGGCGTACTCCGGCGGGGCTCGGAACTGGAAGCAGCGGGTGGAGTTGGGCCCGCACTTGCCGGTGCCGGTGTCCACCGTCAGCGGCTCCTCCAGGTTGCCCATGACCAGGTCGGCCCTGAGTGCCCCGGTGACCGGGTCGAAGAACCCCTTGCCGCCGGCGGCGGGCAGCCGGCTCGGCGCGTTGCCCATGATGATGTCGCCGGTCGCGGAGAGCGAGATGGCGTCGCCCCCGCCGGACGTCGACGCGCCGCCGCTGGCCTTCGGCCCGGCCGTGCTCAGCGGCACGCCCGTGCCACCACCACCGGCGCCGGGCTGCCACACCGAGGCCTCCCCACTGTCGGCGCAGCCTGCGGCGAGCAGGGCGGCCAGCAGCACCACGAGGCCGATGGCGACGCGGCGGGGCGCGAGGGGGGCGGCAGCGTACATCGCTCGCGACCTTATCGAGCCCGGAACGCGCCGACGAGGGCCGATCGGTCGGAGTTTCAGCCGGTCAGCCGGTCTGACCAGGGCACGACCGGCCGCTCGCCGCCCGCCCGCACCGCGGCGTGCACGGCACGGGCCAGCGGGGCGCCCCACGTCGAGCGCGGCCCGCCGTACGCCGCGTCCGGCCCGTCCACCGGGCAGAGCACGGTGACCGCGTCGGTGGGGGTGCCCGTGCCCGGCAACCCCAGTTCGCCGATCGCCTGGGTCTTCGCCTCGGTGGCGGTGGCGACGGCGTTGACGAGCGCCGAGTCGGCGAGCCGGGCCGGCACGTACACCACGATGTTGACCGTGCCCACCCGCTGCGTGAGCGCGCCCGCGGCCGGTGCGGCGGCGGGCACCGGCGTGCCGAGCCCGACGGTCGCCCAGGCCCGCACACCGGTGTCCGTCCGGGCCACCACCTCGGTCACGTCGACGCCGGTCAGCAGGCCCACCCCGGGCCCGTCCAGGGCCAGGTCCGCGGCGACCGCGGCCAGGTGGGCGGCGGGGTCGTCCCGGTCGTACGACATGGGCACCGTCGCGTTCAGCACCCACCGCCGGACGCCGACGCCGCCGCCCAGCGGGCCGCTGCTGACCGCCCGCAGAGGGCCGTCAGCCCGCCAGACGAGCAGCGGCACGGGCCGGCCGCCCTCGATGCGGCTGGTCAGAATCGGGTCCCTCAGCACGTCGGGCAGGTTACGCCCACCGATCAAGATTCCAGGGGCGACCTCTGATTCGTGCTCACGTGCGCCTAGACTTGGCGGCGCGCGAGGGGATCAGCGGACGGCGGCCCCGGGCCGACGGACGGCACGCGCAACCGGAGGTGCGCGATGGATGAGGTACTGGCCCGCAGCGGGATCTTCCAGGGTGTGGACCCGGAAGCTGCCGAGGCGCTCGCCAAGGAGATGGAAACGATCGAGGTCCGCAAGGGCGAGATCGTTTTCAATGAGGGCGAGCCCGGCGACAGCCTCTATATCCTGCTGTCCGGGAAGATCAAGGTCGGCCGCCGGGCGGCGGACGGCCGGCAGAACCTGATCGCGGTGATGGGGCCGTCGGACATGGTCGGTGAGCTGTCGCTCTTCGACCCGGGTCCGCGTACGGCGACCGCCACCGCGGTGACCGACACCCGGCTGGTGCGGCTGCGCAAGCAGGCGCTGCGGCCGTGGCTCAACAACCGCCCGGAGATCGCCGAGCAGCTGCTCCGGGTGCTCGCCCGGCGCCTGCGTCGGACCAACGACTCGCTCGCCGACCTGATCTTCACGGACGTGCCGGGCCGGGTCGCGAAGAACCTGCTCCAGATGGCCGGCCGGTTCGGCACCCGCGACGGCGGTGTCCTGCGCGTGACCCACGACCTCACCCAGGAGGAGATCGCCCAGCTCGTCGGCGCCTCCCGGGAGACGGTCAACAAGGCGCTGGCCGACTTCGCCTCGCGCGGCTGGCTGCGACTGGACGGTAAGAGCATCATCATCCTGGACCCGGAGCGCCTCGCCCGCCGCGCCCGCGTCTGAGCCGTACGTCCCGTCCCCGCCCGCCGTCACCGACGGCAGGCGGGGACGTCGTCGTCCGCCTGATGTTGCGTCTGCCCGGGATACGTCTGCCCGGCGCAGAATCGCTGGCGTACCCGTGCCGGGCCAGCGAGGGTGGGGCCATGCTGAAGCGCGTTGCCGTACTCTCCGACATCCATGGCGTGCTGCCCGCGCTGGAGGCCGTCCTGGCCGAGCCGGACGTCGCCGCCGCCGACCTGCTCGTGCTGACCGGCGATATCGCGGCCGGTCCACAGCCGGTCGAGGTGCTGGATCTGCTCGCCGATCTCGGTGACCGTGCCTGCTGGGTGGGCGGCAACTGCGAACGTGAGCTCGTCGAGGCCCGCGCCGGGCGACCCGCCTCGATCGAGGTGTCGAACTGGGCCGCCGACCAGCTCCGGGACGACCAGGTGGCCCGGCTCGCCGCGTTGCCCGCGACCGTGACGCTGGAGATCGAGGGCCTCGGCCCGACGCTGTTCTGTCACGCGACGCCTCGCGACGACGAGGAACTGGTGCTCGTCGACTCCCGGATGGCTCGCTGGGCCGAGGTGTTCGCCGGCCTGCCGGCCGAGGTCACCACGGTCGTCTGCGGCCACACCCACATGCCCTTCACGCGGCTGGTCGACCGGCGGCTGGTCGTCAACGCGGGCAGCCTCGGCATGCCGTACGGGGGCGCGGGCGCGTGGTGGGCCATGCTCGGGCCGGGCGTCCAGCTCCGCCGCACCGCCTTCGACGTGGACGCGGCCTGCGCCCGGGTGGCGACCGAGTCGACCTTCCCGGACGCCGCCGCCTGGGCGGACGAATACCTACGCTCCCAGCACAGTGACGCCGACGCGCTCGCCGTCTTCGGCCCCCGCGACGGCCGCTGACCCGAGTGGCCGCGCCCACCTGGCTCCGGCCCTTGCGCCACATTGCGACGGAAGGGCCGGAGCCGGGTCGCCGGTCATCGGCGCTATGCCCGACGCCGTGATCGCGGATCGGTGCCGAACATGCGGGCGGCGACCTCGCCCGCGGCGAAGCCGCCGAGACCGGCGCCCGCGACGGCCTCCGTGAGGGTGGCGCCCTGCACGCAGATCACCCCGCCGAACGCGGCGACGGCGAACGCCACGATCATCGTGGGCAGCGGCCCCGCGTCGGCGACGATGCGCCGCGCGACCTGACCGCCGATGAGCGCCAGGCCGCCGGCACCGATCAGTGACTCGTGCAGGGTGTGGCCGGTCGCCAGGAGCCCGGCGGCACCGCCGAGCACCAGGACGACGACGGCGACGGCGGCCCACGTGCCGCCGTTGTGCTGGACCGGCGCGACCTGATCCGACACCCGGTCGCGCGGGGACAGGTCTTCTGTGCCCGCGGGCGGTTCCGTCATACTCGCCATCTGAGCCCCCTTGGGGTTCCGGCAGGGGCGTCTACCTCGATCGTGAGCGCGAGGCGGTAGACGCCCCTGAGCGTTGCCGACGCGTTTGCGGCTGGCCTAGAGATGGCACCACGCCCAAGTGGATCTCCAGAAGACGTGTAAGTTCGCCGATTCCGACTTCCCGACTTCCCTCTGGACGGACCGGAGTTCCGGCCTGTCGGAAGATCGGGAATTGTCGTCGGGACTCGACGCGGACCTGCCGGGATCTCGCCGCTGGCAAGAACACCGATCGATCAGGGCGGTCGAATTCACCCCCGGGCGGATATTCGAGAATCACTCAATTCCGATCGTCGGGAAAGTCACCCCTGCCGTCCGATCAGTCAGCGTCTCATCGACGACAGGTCCTTCAAGGGCGGAAGTTGTCCCTTATGGACCGATCGGCGCGCCGGCACACTTCCTAACAGCCGGAAGTTGACTGCCTTTATCCGGATGCCCCCTGTAAACATACGGTCGTGAGTACCCTCAGGCAGTCGACGAACCCATTGAGCGACGCCCTCCGCGAGCTGATGGAGATTCGACACGGCAAGGGATACGGCTCGATGCGACGCCTGGCGGACAAGGTCCGGGAAGCCACCAACGGCTCAGATCCGTACAAGGCAATCAGTCGGCAGCTCGAAGGTCGGCCCAAGTGGCAGCTCGTCGAGTGGGTGCTCGCTCACTGCGCTCCGGACGACGCCGAGGAGGGCTGGCACGAGCACCACGCCGAACGCCTTGCCGGCATCTACTACGTCCTGCATCGGGAGAGGCCGCCTCGCTACACCGGCAAGCTGATCGTCGACGGGACGACAGTGGAGGACGCGATCTCCTCGCCGGAGGAGGCTCGTGATCCCACCACTCGTGTACTACTGCTGCAGGAGGAGATCGGCCGGCTCCAGGAAAGCTTCGAACGCGGCGAGGAGCTCTCCGCCCGTCTTCGTGATCAGGTCGCCGGTCTTCAGGGTCAGCTCGACTCGCTGCAGAAGGACTACACCACCCTCGAATCGACCCACCAGGTCATCAGACAGACCAAGCAGGAACTCGACGGTCTGGTCGCCATGCTTCAGCAGCGTGTCCGCACCGCCGAAGAGACCGCGGAGTCGCTTGAGCGACGCGTACGTAGTGCCCACGAAGAGGCGATCTACAGTCAGGCGGCTCTGGAGGACAAGAAGCGCGAGTACCAGGAACTCGAGCAGCGGGAGATGCAGACGCGCCTCGATCTGGCGGATGCGCGCGACATCGCGGATCGCCGCTACCAGGAACTCGATCGGTACCGGCAGGAGTCCGATCAGGCCCAGCAGAGGCTGCGGACCCAGATCGTCAACCTCCAGCGGGACATTCTGGATATCCGCGAGCGGTTTCAGGGGCTCAGCCCTCCGACGCCGACCCCATCGCCGCCCGCGCCCCAGCCTCCGAAGAGGGACGCTCCGCCGTCGGCCCCACCTGCGGCCGCCGACCCACCGCGACCTCGGCCGGCGGCCCGCGATGGCCGGCGTGGTCCCGAGTACGACTGGATGGGCGACGACCAGGACTTCTTCGCCTGACGGCAGGAGAGCACGGCCCACGTCGGTCACCAACACCGTAAAAGTCAGTCTTGACTGTTTGTTTCGCGCCCCGCAGGCTGTTCCCGTGTCCACCGCATCGACGCGTGTCCCCCAACAACAGCGCAGTCGCGCCACCCAGGCCCGTCTGATGGAGGCGACCGTCGACTGCCTGATCGAGCACGGCTGGTCCGGCACCACGACCACCGTCGTGGCCGCCCGGGCCGGCGTCTCGCGGGGCGCACAGTTGCACCACTACCCCACGAAGGCCGCGATGGTCACGGCCGCCGTCGAGCACCTCGCGGAGCGTCGGGCCGACGAGCTGCGCACCGAGGCCGAGGCGTTACCGGCCGGCCCGCAGCGGCTGGATCGGGTGATCGACCTGCTCGCGGCGGCGTTCACCGGGCCGCTCTTCGTGGCCGCGCTCGAGCTGTGGGTGGCCGCCCGCACCGACCGGGAGCTTCGCGACGCCCTGGTGCCGCTGGAGGCGACCGTCGGCCGGGAGATGCACCGGCTCACCGTCGCCCTGCTCGGTGTCGACGAGCGCCGCCCCGGCGTCCGCGAGGCGGTGCAGGCCACCCTCGACCTGATGCGCGGCCTCGGGGTGGCCAACCTGCTCAGCGACGACTCGGCCCGCCGTACCGCCCTGCTCGTCACCTGGAAACGCCAACTCTCCACCCTGCTCACGCCCTGACCGCGGCCACACCGGCCCGCACCGACCGGAGGCACCATGGTCGACCTCAGTGACCTGCTCACGGATCTGGCCGACGAATCCGCGGACCTGGACGCGCTGGTGGCACCCCTGTCGGTGGCCGACTGGGCCCGCCCGACGCCGGCCGTGGGCTGGACCATCGCGCACCAGATCGCCCACCTCGCCTGGACCGACCACGTGGCGCTGCTGGCCGCCACCGACGCCGAGGCGTTCTACGCCACGGTGATGACCGCGCCGGACCCGACCCGCATGGTCGACGCCGGTGCCGAGGCGTTCCTCGCCCCACCCGTCGACCTGCTCACCCGCTGGCGGACCGGCCGGACGGCGCTCACCGACGCGCTCGTCGCGGTCCCGACCGGCGAGAAGCTGCCCTGGTACGGCACCCGGATGTCGGCCACCTCGATGGCGACCGCCCGGATCATGGAGACCTGGGCACACGGCGAGGACGTGGCAGACACCCTCGGTGTCGCCCGCGCCCCCAGTGATCGCCTCCGGCACGTGGCGCACCTCGGTGTGCGTACCCTCGGGCACGGTTTCGCCGCCCACGGCCGGGAGGCGCCGACGACGCCGGTCCGGGTCGAGTTGGTCGCGCCGGGCGGCGGCACCTGGACCTGGGGGCCGGAGGACGCCGCCGACCGGCTGAGCGGCCCGGCCCGGGACTTCTGTCTCCTGGTCACCCGGCGCCGACACCGGGCGGACCTCGCCCTGTTGGCCACCGGCCCGGTCGCCGACGAATGGCTCGACGTGGCGCAGGCCTTCGCCGGGCCGCCGGGCGACGGCCGCGAGCCGGCCGGCCGCGGCGGAGGCACGGCGTGATCCGCGTCGGCAACGCCTCCGGCTTCTACGGCGACCGGTTCACCGCCTGGCGGGAGATGCTCGACGGCGGCGAGTTGGACGTGCTGACCGGCGACTACCTGGCCGAGCTGACCATGCTGATCCTCGGCCGGGACCGGCTGCGTGACGCCGACCTCGGGTACGCGAAGACGTTCCTGCGGCAGGTGGAGACGTGCCTCGGCACGGCCCTCGACCGGGGGGTACGGATCGTGACCAACGCCGGCGGGTTGAACCCTGCCGGCCTGGCCGCCGCCATCGAGGCGATCGTCGGCCGCCTGGGCCTGACCGCGAAGATCGGGTACGTCGAGGGCGACGCCCTCCAACGAGCCGACGCGCTCACCGCGAACGCGTACCTGGGCGCGTTCGGGATCGCCGCCTGCCTCGACGCCGGCGCCGACGTCGTGGTGACGGGGCGGGTCACCGACGCGTCGCTGGTGGTCGGTCCGGCCATCGCGCGGTACGGGTGGGGCCGTGACGATCTCGACGAGCTGGCCGGGGCCACCGTCGCGGGGCACCTCGTCGAGTGCGGCGCGCAGGTCACCGGCGGCAACTTCAGCTTCTTCACCGAGCTGCCCGACGGAGGGCGTCGGCCCGGCTTCCCGATCGCCGAGGTGCATTCCGACGGCTCGGCCGTGCTCACCAAGCATCCGGGCACCGGTGGCGCGGTCACCGTGGAGACCGTCACCGCCCAACTGTTGTACGAGGTCGGCGGGCCCGCGTACCTGGGGCCGGACGTGGTCACCCGACTGGACACGGTGACGCTGCACCCCGACGGGCCGGACCGGGTACAGGTCACCGGTGCGCGGGGCACACCGCCGCCGCCCACGCTCAAGGTGGGCGTCAACAACCTCGGTGGCTTCCGGAACTCGATGACGTTCGTCCTCTGCGGCCTGGACATCGAGGCGAAGGCGTCCCTGGTGCGCGGGCAGATCGAGGAGGCGGTGGGCACGGACGGGCTGGAGTTCACCCTCGCCCGCACCGATCACCCGGACGCCGCCGACACCGAGGCGGCCAGCGCCCTGCTGCACGTACACCTGCGCGACAGCGACCGGACGCGGGCCGGGCGGGCGTTCTCGGCCGCCGCCGTGGAGCTGGCGCTGGCCTCGTATCCGGGTTGCACGCTGACCACCCGGCCCGGCGACGCGACACCCTACGGCGTCTTCACGGCCGACACCGTTCCGCAGGGCGAGGTGGGGCACGTGGCGGTCCTGCCCGGTGGCGAGCGGGTACCGATCGCCCCGCCCGTCCGCACGGCACCGATCACGCCGGACGAGACGGCGTCAGGCGGCGACGCGGCGGTCACCGGTCCGACCCGGCGCGGGGCGCTCGGTGAGCTGGTCGGCGCGCGCTCCGGCGACAAGGGTGGGGACGCCAACCTCGGCGTCTGGGCGCGCTCCGATGCCGGATACGCCTGGCTGCGCGCCTGGTTGACCGTCGAACGGTTGGCCGAGCTGCTGCCCGAGACGGCGAACCTGACCGTCCGGCGCTATGAGCTGCCGAACCTGCGCGCGGTGAACTTCGTGATCGAGGGCCTGCTCGGGGCCGGGGTCGCCGCATCCACCCGGTTCGATCCGCAGGCCAAGGCGCTTGGCGAGCTGCTCCGCGCACGGATCGTCGACCTGCCGGCAGGAGTCAGGCCATGAGCATCGCGAACACCCCGGAGCGCCGACAGCTTCGCGAGTTGACCCGGGCGTTCGTCACCCGGGAGGTGCTGCCGCACCTGGACGACTGGGAGCGGGCCGGCGAGGTCCCCCGGGCGCTGCACGCCACGGCCGCGAAGCTGGGCCTGCTCGGCATCGGCTTTCCCGAATCGGTCGGCGGCAGCGGCGGCGACCTGCTCGACTCGATCATCGTGACCGAGGAGCTGATTCGCGCCGGTGGGTCGTCCGGGCTGGTCGCTGCCCTGTTCACGCACGGCATCGCGCTGCCGCACATGGTCGCCGCCGCCGGTGCCCGTACCGGTGGATCGCTGGGCGGTCGACTCACCGGCGCCTCGTCGCCGGGTGACGACAGCTTGATCGAGCGGTACGTCCGACCCACCCTGGCCGGCACGATGATCGGTGCCCTGGCCATCACCGAGCCGGACGGCGGCTCGGACGTGGCCGCCATCCGCACGACCGCCATCCGGGACGGCGACCACTACGTGGTGAACGGGTCGAAGACCTACATCACCAGCGGTCACCGGGCCGACTTCGTGACGACGGCGGTGTGCACCGACTTCCCCGGCAGCGGTGAGCTGACCCTGCTCGTGATCGACAAGGACTCGCCCGGGTTCACCGTGGGACGCCGGCTGGAGAAACTGGGCTGGCACTGCTCGGACACGGCCGAGCTGTCCTTCGTGGACGTGCGGGTACCGGTGACCAACCGGATCGGCGCGGAGAACACCGGCTTCCTGGCGATCATGCAGCACTTCGCGGCGGAACGGCTGTCGCTGGCGACGCAGGCGTACGCGACCGCGCAGCGCTGCGTGGAGCTGGCGGTGCGCTGGTGTCGGGACCGGGAGACCTTCGGGCGTCCGCTGGTCGGCCGGCAGGTGGTCCGGCACCGGTTGGCCGAGATGCACACGCGGGCCGAGGCGGCCCGGTCGTACGTGCACGAGGTGGCCGCCCGGGTAGCGGCCGGCGAGCCCGTGGTGACCGAGGTGGCCATGGCGAAGAACGTGGCCGTGGCCGCCTGCGACCACGTCGTCGACCAGGCGCTGCAACTGCACGGTGGCTTCGGCTACCTGCGCGACGCCGAGGTGGAGCGGCACTACCGCGACGCGCGAATCCTCGGCATCGGCGGCGGCACCACCGAGATCATGAACGAGATCATCGCGAAGGGCATGGGCCTATGACGATTCTGGACAGCGTGATCGACCCGGCTGCGCCGGGCTGTGCGGCGAACCGGGCGGCCCTGCTGGAGCGGCTGGCCGAGTTGGATGCCGCGCTCGATCAGGCGCGCGCCGGCGGCGGCGAGAAGTACGTGAGCCGGCACCACGCGCGCGGCAAGCTGCTGCCCCGGGAGCGGATCGAACTGCTTGTCGACGCGGACAGCCCGTTCCTCGAACTGTCGCCGGTCGCCGCCTACGGCACGGACTTCCCGGTCGGCGCCAGCGTGGTCACCGGCATCGGCGTCGTCGAGGGCGTGGAGTGCCTGATCGTCGCCAACGACCCGACGGTACGCGGCGGCGCGGTCAACCCGTGGTCGCTCGCCAAGACCCGGCGGGCTGGCGAGATCGCCCTGGCGAACCGGCTGCCGATGGTCAACCTGGTCGAGTCAGCCGGGGCTGACCTGCCGAGCCAGGCGGAGATCTTCATCCCCGGCGGTCGGGTGTTCCGTGACCTGACCCGTCTGTCGGCGGCAGGCATCCCCACCGTGAGCGTGGTGTTCGGCAACGCGACGGCCGGTGGGGCGTACGTGCCGGGGATGTCCGATCACGTGATCATGATTCGGGACCGGTCGCAGGTCTACCTGGCCGGGCCACCGCTGGTGAAGATGGCGACCGGCGAGGTCACCGACGACGAGTCGCTGGGCGGCGCGGCGATGCACGCCGGCACGTCCGGGCTGGCCGACTACCTGGCCGAGGACGAGCGGGACGGCATCCGGCTGGCCCGACAGTGCGTACGCCGCCTGAACTGGCACAAGCACGGCCCTCCTCCTCGGACAACCGTGCCGACGCCGCCGAAGTACGACCCGGAGGAGTTGCTCGGCATCGTCAGCTCCGATCTGAAGGTGCCGTTCGACCCGCGTGAGGTGCTGGCCCGCATCCTCGACGGCAGCGACTTCGACGAGTTCAAGCCGGCGTACGGGGACTCGCTGGTCACCGGTTGGGGCGAGCTGCACGGTTATCCGGTGGGCGTGCTGGCGAACGCGCGCGGAGTGCTGTTCAGCGCGGAGGCGCAGAAGGCGGCCCAGTTCATCCAGCTCGCCAACGCCTCCGACACCCCCTTGATCTTCCTGCAGAACACCACCGGCTACATGGTCGGCACCGAGTACGAGCAGCGCGGCATCATCAAGCACGGCGCCCTGATGATCAACGCGGTGTCGAACTCGACGGTGCCGCACCTCACGGTGAACCTCGGGGCCTCGTACGGGGCCGGCAACTACGGCATGTGCGGCCGGGCGTACGAGCCGAGGTTCCTGTTCACCTGGCCGAACGCCAAGTCGGCGGTGATGGGCCCGGCGCAGCTCGCCGGTGTGCTGTCGATCGTGGCTAGGCAGGCTGCCGCCGCCCGTGGCCGGGATTACGACGAGGACTCCGACGCGGCGATGCGGATGATGGTCGAGCAGCAGATCGAGTCGCAGTCGGGTGCGCTGTTCCTCTCCGGCCGACTCTACGACGACGGGGTGATCGACCCTCGGGACACGCGTACCGTCCTCGGGCTCTGTCTCTCGGCGATCCACAACGGACCGGTGAAGGGCGCCGACGGCTTCGGCGTCTTCCGGCATTGACCCCTGAGCGCGAGGAATGCAGCGAAGCGGAGTCCCGCAGTCGCGAACAGAAAGCAGGCACCGTGAGCGCGAGGAATGCAGCGAAGCGGAGTCCCGCAGTCGCGAACAGAAAGCAGGCGCAGCGCTGATGATCACCAGACTGCTCGTGGCCAACCGGGGTGAGATCGCCCGCCGGGTCTTCGCCACCTGCCGGGCGATGGGCGTGCAGACCGTCGCCGTGCACTCGGACGCGGACGCCGACGCGCCGTTCGTCGCCGAGGCCGACCAGGCGGTCCGGCTACCCGGTGACACTCCCGCCGAGACGTACCTGCGGGTGGACCTGATCCTGGCGGCGGCCCGGCGCAGCGGCGCGGACGCCGTCCATCCGGGCTACGGGTTCCTCGCAGAGAACGCCGATTTCGCGGCGGCGGTGACCGACGCGGGCCTGACCTGGGTCGGGCCACCGGCCAAGGTCATCGCCGCGATGGGTGACAAGCTGGCGGCGAAGGCACTGCTCGCCGAGGCGGGCGTGCCGATGTTGCCGAGCTGGACCGATGCCGACGAGGTCACCGACTTCCCGGTGTTGGTGAAGGCGTCCGCCGGTGGCGGTGGCCGGGGCATGCGGATCGTCCGGGACGTCGCCGCGCTTGCCGAGGCCGTCGCCTCCGCGCGCCGCGAGGCGGCTGCGGCGTTCGGCGACGGCACGGTCTTCATCGAGCGGTACGTCGAGCGTGGCCGGCACGTCGAGGTGCAGATCTTCGGGGACACGCACGGGACCGTGCACGTCCTCGGCGTCCGGGAGTGCTCGATCCAGCGCCGCCACCAGAAGATCATCGAAGAGGCGCCCGGTCTCGTGGCGGCCGAGGTGCGGGAGCGTCTGCACGAGGCGGCCTTGGCTGCCGGGCGAGCTGTCGACTACGTGGGCGCGGGCACTGTCGAGTTCCTGCTGACGCCCGACGGGGCGATCTACTTCCTGGAGATGAACACCCGGCTCCAGGTGGAGCACCCCGTCACCGAGCTGGTCACGCCGGGCGGGCTGGACCTGGTCCGCTTGCAGTTGCTGGTCGCCGAGGGCGAGCCGCTGCCGGCGCAGCACCACGACTCCGACACCCGCGGCCACGCGATCGAGGTGCGGCTCTGCGCCGAGGAGCCGGCGCAGAATTGGCGGCCCGCCACCGGCACGCTGCACCGCTTTCACGTGCCCGGGGTCGACCGCGAGTTCCGCTGGATCGAGCGGGCGGGTCTGCGTCTCGATTCGGGAGTCGTAGACGGTTCGGCGGTCGGCGTCCACTACGACTCGATGTTGGCGAAGGTGATCGCCTGGGCACCCACCCGTGGCGAGGCGGTTCGCGCCCTGGCGGGCGCGCTGGCGCGGGCCGAGCTGCACGGGGTGGCGACCAACCGCGACCTGCTGGTCCGGGTGCTACGCAGCCCCGAGTTCGCGGCCGGCGAGATCGACACCGGTTTCCTGGACCGGCACCCGGAGGTCTTCGCCCCGCTGCTCCCCGCCGACCGACTCCCGGTCACCGCGCTCGCCGCCGCGCTCACCGGTGCCGCGCGGCGTCGGGAGGACGCTCCGGTCCTCGCCGGGCTCCCCTCCGGCTGGCGTAACGTGCCGGCCGTCCCACAGGTCACCCGTTTCGGCGGCCCGGACGGCGAGATCGGGGTGCGCTACCGCCTCGACCGCACCGGCCGGCTCGCCGAGTGGTCGGTGGAACGCGACACCGACGACCGCGACACCGGGGCGTCCACCGTGGAGTTGGTGGAGGCCACCGTTGACCGGGCGGTGCTCGACGTCGACGGGGTTCGGCAGGCGTTCCGCGTACACCGGGTGGGGTCGCAGGTCTTCGTGGACGGCCCGGACGGGGCGGCGAGCCTGGCCGAGCTGCCGCGTCTCCCGCTGCCGACGGTGGAGCTGGCGGCCGGGTCGCTGCTCGCGCCGCTGCCGGGCGCGGTGACCCGGGTGCACGTCGAGGTCGGCCAGCGGGTCGCGGCCGGCGATCCACTGCTCACGCTGGAAGCGATGAAGTTGGAACATCCCGTACTCGCCCCCGTCGACGGCGTGGTCGCCGAACTGCCGGTGCCAGCCGGCGGTCAGGTGCGGACGGGCGCCGTGCTGGCCGTTATCGAGGAGGACCACCGATGACCTTCGACCTCACCCCCGAACAGGACCAGCTGCGTGACGCCGTGCGGGCGTTGGGCCGCCGGTACGGCCACGGCTACTTCGTCGAGAAGGCGAA
The DNA here is from genome assembly GCF_040608495.1 of Micromonospora sp. NPDC005174. NCBI lineage: Bacteria > Bacillati > Actinomycetota > Actinomycetes > Micromonosporales > Micromonosporaceae > Micromonospora > Micromonospora sp. NPDC005174. The sequence goes on from NZ_JBEXIJ010000009.1 coordinate 131,040, forward strand.
GGCCGGTGAGCACACCAGCGAGCTGTGGACCGAGGCCGGCCGGCTCGGCTACCTGGGGGTCAACATCCCCACCGAGTACGGCGGCGGGGGCGGCGGCATCACCGAGCTGGCCATCGTCTGCGAGGAACTGGCCGCGGCCGGGTGTCCGTTGCTGCTGCTGGTGGTCTCCCCCGCCATCGCGGCCACCGTGATCACCCGCCACGGCACCGAGGAGCAGCGCAAACGGCACCTGCCCGGTCTCGCGGACGGCTCGGCGAAGATCGTCTTCGCGATCACCGAGCCGGAGGCCGGCTCCAACTTCCACCGCCTCGGCACGGTCGCCCGCCGGGACGGCGACGACTGGGTGCTCAACGGCCGCAAGTGCTACATCTCCGGCGTCGACGAGGCCGGTCACGTGCTCGTCGTCGCGAGGACCGAGGACTCCTCCACCGGAAAGCTCAAGCCCGCCCTGTTCCTGGTGCCGACCGACGCTGCCGGGCTGACCCGGTCCAAGCTGGACATGGAGATCGTCTCCCCGGAGAACCAGTTCCTGCTCTACCTGGACGACGTGCGGGTGCCCGCCGACGCGCTGCTCGGTGAGTCGTTGGACGCCGGGCTGCCGGCGCTCTTCGCCGGGCTCAACCCCGAGCGGATCACGGTGGCCGCGATGGGCGCCGGCACCGGCCGGTACGCCATCGAGCGCGCCAGTGAGTACACCGCCACCCGCAAGGTCTGGGGTGGTCGGAGCATCGGCTCGCACCAGGGGGTGTCGCATCCGCTGGCCCACGCGGCGGTGCAGGTGGAGCTGGCCCGACTGATGATCCAGAAGGCGGCCACCCTCTACGACGCCGGCCGTGACCTGGAGGCCGGGGTGGCCGGCAACATGGCCAAGTACGCGGCCGGGGAGGCCGCCGCGCTCGCCGTGGACACCGCCGTGCAGGCCCTCGGCGGAGCCGGCATGACCACCGAGTACGGGGTGGCGACGCTGCTCGGCGCGGTACGGGCCGGCCGGATCGCCCCGGTCAGCCGGGAGATGATCCTCAACTTCGTCGCCCAGCACGTCCTCGGTCAGGAGAAGTCCTACTGAGGGCGACGGTTGAGCGCGGCCGAGGTGTCGTGTGGCACGACAACGGGCGTCGGAGCCCATGGGTGGCTACGGCCACGAAGCGCCACTCAGCCCGCGCCTCCCATCCACGCGGACGGGGGGCGTTCGGCCAGTCACCGACGCCTGAGCCCCTGGACGAACGACGACCAGGCGGCCGGGTTGAACGCCAGCACCGGTCCCTGCTGGTCTTTGCTGTCACGGACCCCGACCACGCCGGGCAGGTTGCCTGCCACCTCGACGCACGCGCCACCGTTGCTGTCGCTCCGTGTGGACTTCCGCCACGCCGCGTTAGTGAGGTCCGGGGTCATCATGGTCAACCTCTATTTGATCTCGTCTGCGATCCGCAGGATGAGCTTGCGGGACTCTACCGGCCCGAGGGCTGCCGCCTGGAGGCGATCCCATAAACGAGTGTATGCCCGGACGGCTTCGGGACTGTCAAGGTAGTCGGCGTCGGTGAAGGTTTCGACGTAGATAACGTCCGACGCCTCCCCGAACCGCAGAACGATGAAGTTGTATGACGAGGCTACGTAGGTCGCAGCGTTGAGTGGGAACACCTGCACCGTTACGTTCTTGCGGCGGCTGACCTCTGCGATGTGCAGCAACTGCTCTCGCATGGTCGCCCGGTCACCGAGGTTTCGCCGTAGCGCCGACTCGCTCAGGATCAGGCTCAACTCCGGCCCGTCCTCGCGATCGATGACCGTCTGTCGTTCAAGCCGCACTGCGATCTGTCGATCTACATCGTCACCGTCGATCATCGCTCGGATGTAGGACTCGACCTGAAGAATGCCGGGGATGACTTCGGGCTGGTACCACCGGATCTCTGCCGCATCGGCTTCAAGGTCGAGGTACTGCCGGAACCAGTCCGGGACGACGTTGCGGTAGCCGCTCCACCGCCCACGCTGCCGACCTGCTCGCGCGAGGTCACGCAAGGGCTCGGCTTCGTCGCCGGCCACCCCGTAGAAGTCGAGCAACAGCTTGAGGTCGGTAAGGCGGATGCCGGACTGGCCCAGTTCCAACCGGCTGATCTTGCTCGATGAAGAGTCGATCACGTCGGCGGCTTCATCTTGCGTCTTGCCCGCTGCCTCGCGCGCCCTGCGCAGCTCGTTGCCGAGCCGCCGCCGCTGAATCGTCGGATTGACCATCGCCCGAGTATGGCCGACCTGACGTCGCGTGACGTAGACCATCACGGCGTGTTCCCAAACCGTGACTCCATCCGTACGTTTAACTTGGACTTGCAAGTTAGAGAACCATCTCGGGAGTGCGGATGGGTCGGCATGTGACGTACAGGGAGTACCTAACGGCGGTAGCAATGACCTTGGCTCGCAGGCACAGGCCGGTGTGGTCATGGATCAAGTGGCGGAACGTCTGCAAATGCGGAAACGAGCTGCCCTGCCGCGCCAGACACAAGATCCCGATCAACCGGGGTCACTGGCCAGGTGAGAGCTGATGACGACGCACGGGCCGGTGCTGCCGTTGTGGCTATGTGAGGCGTGCGAACGCCCCTGGCCCTGTTCCACACGCCGCCTGGAGCTGTTGGACGAGTACGCCGCCTCGCCTGTAGCCCTCCGGACTCAGATGGGGTCGCACCTGGTGGCGGCTACGCAGGACATGACCTGGGCTCCTGCCGACGCCGTGTACCGCCGGTTCCTCGGATGGCTGGTGTGAAGCCGGGAGACGTCGTGCTGATCGGGGCGGCCTGCTCGCCGCAGTTCAGCGGGGACCGGGCGCTGATGCTGCGTGTGGTGTCCGTTGGCGAGCCCGACCCCTACCACGACTGGATCTGGGTCACCGGATACGTGCTCGACGCGCGGGGCGACGCCACCGCCAAGCGCGAGGTGTACGTCATGAGGGCCGGGCTGGTCATCCAACGGCGAATCGCCCCGGCGGGTGGTCAACCGAGGCGGTCCAGTTCGCGCGTACGGGTCAGGTAACCCGTGGTGTCGCCGGCGCTCAGCCGGGGGCGCGGCAGGCGGCGTCGATGCGGTGCACCGGGCGTACGCGGCGGCCCAGCCCTTCCAGCATCGAGTCCTCGACGTGGAAGTCGTGGATGCGCAGCCGGTGCCGGGGCAGCTCCTCCTCGCTGGGGCAGAGCACCTGCGCCCGCACGAGGCCGACCGGCACGTACCGGACCCCACCCCGTTCCTGCAGGATCACCATGTTGACGTCGTCGGTGGTCACCACGTGCCCGCGTACGTCCTCGGTCGGGCCGTTCTCGGCACCCACAGTGGTGACGGTGAGCGGCAACACCGGCGTGCTGATCACCGGCAGCGCGGCCCAGACCAGCATGGCCAGCACCGCCACCTCGGTCACCGACGCCAGCGGACGGATCACCACACCGGGCAGCGGCCCGGCGATGAACAGCGCCAGCACCGGCGGAAACACCAGAAGGGCCAGCACCAGCAGTTCACGCTGCGCGCCAGCGTCGCGCAGCGTGGGGAGCATCAGCCACCCGTACCCGGCGAACAGCGCGACGATCGCCAACAGCCGGGGTACGACCCATTCGTGCAACCGCTCCGGCCGGAGCTGGAACGCGGCCACGAACGCCGGCAGCAGCAGCGGCAGGTAGAGCAGGGGCCAGGTGAGCAGGGCCAGCAGGAAGCTCGCCAGCACGAACCACGCCGGGGTGAGGTCCGCCCAGCGGGCGAAGAGCGGGCGGCGTCGGGTGCCCGGCGGCAGGCGCTCCACGCTCACGGCCAGCACCGCGCCGAGCGCGAAGACGGCGACCAGCCCGGTGGAGAGCAGTCGGGCCGCGGTGGTCAGGAACCCCGCGAGCAGGTTGACCGTCCCGACGTTCGCGACCAGCAACAGCGTGGTCTGCAGCTCCCCGCCCGCCTCCACGCCGAGCCGGAGCACCGAGAAGATCGCCGGCACGCCCACGGCGGCGGTCCAGAACGACTGGCTGGCGCGCGCCCGCCGCTCCGTCGGGTCCGACCGCGCCGGCACCGCGTCCGTGGCCGATCCGACGGGTACGGCGCTCGGGCCCTCGTCGGCGTCCGCCTCGACGTGGTCCGGCGGCACGGACGCGCGAGGCGTCGGCACCGGGCCGTCGGCGCTCGCGTCACCGGTCGCGGTCCGCGCCGCGCTCACCGCCGGGGCGCCTTGTCGTCGAAGTCGACAAGCTCCGGTACCTCCAGCGGCTGTGGCTGGCTCTTCTCGACGCGCAACCACGGGCCCAGGGTCCGGTTGTACGCCGTCTGCCACGGGCTGGCCTGCCCATTGCGCCCCTGTAGGTAGCTCTTCTGCAGGAAGAACGCGACCAGGTCACGCAGTGCCGGGTCACCGATCGGCACACCGATGCCCAACAGCTCGCTCGTACCGAAGGGCAGGTCGACGATCTCGAACTCCTTCGGGTACGAGGCGAGGAAGCCCGCGAGGATCGTCTCGTCCGAGCTGACCGCGTCGTACCGCCCGGCGCGGATGCCGTTCACGCAGTCCCAGACGTCCTTCACCACCAACGCCTTGACCTGGCGCTTCTCCAACTCGGTCTCGGTGGTGGAGCCACCGCTGGTGCAGATCTTGTAGGCCGGGTTCCGCAGGTCCTCGATGGTGCGGATCTTGTCCTTCAGCCGGACCGGCACCAGCACCTCCTGCGTGGTGACGAAGTACGGCCCGGCGAAGCTGACCACCTCCTTGCGCTCCTCGGTCATCGAGAAGCTGGACACCACCAGGTCGACGGTGCCGCCCTGCAGGTACGGAATCCGGTCCTCGGTGGCCACCGCCACGAACTCCAACTGCTGCTCGCCCTCGTAGCCGAGAGAGGCGGCGATGAACCGGCCGATCTCGACGTCGAAGCCGACATGCTGGCCGTTCTGGAGGTCGCCCATCAGCGGCTCGTTGGTGGCGACGCCGATGCGCAGCTTCGACTGACCGTAGATGTGCGACTCGCGCATCTTCTCCTGCACGGAGGACAGGTCCGGTTCCTTGCGGCTGTCGCATCCGGCGGCGGCGGCAAGGGTGAGGGTCAGGGCGACCGCCAGCGTCGTCGCGACCGAGCGGAGCCGGGACTGGGGACTGCGTACGTTCATGGGCGACCTCGCTGACGGACCAGCCTGCGGAACACCGAGAGTAGCGAGAGCGGTCCAGTGCGTGTGCGTGCTGTTCGGTCACGTCGGCTCGTCCGTTCGATCAATGCCGATCGGCGTGGCGTATCGCCTCTCCGGTTGACAGCAGCCCGGGTCACGACATGCTGGAAGGGTGAATCGACTGTCCAGGATCGATGCGCGGATGGTGGCGGCGGTCGCGGCGCCGGGAGCCCTCGCGCTGCTCGTCCTGCTGGTCGTCCTGCGCCGGCAGGACCTCGTCGGGGTGGTTCTCGCGCTGCTGTGCGTGCTGCTGACCATGGTCACCGTGGTCGCCGTGTCGGCCGCCCGTCAGCGGAACGAACCGGAGCCGGCGGACCAGCCGAGCCCGACGGGACCGCCGGATCTGATGCCGTACGGGATCGACGCGGACACGCTGGACGCGCTGGACAGCCGGGACGCGTTGCGTGCGGTGCGTGACCGGGGTCGGACGCGCGGCGGGTTCAGCGACCGGTGAGCGTGGGGACGGTGAGCGCGTCGACGCCCCGACCCGCCAGACACCGGAAGACCCGGTCGACGTTGCCGTCCACGGGTGGCAGGACCTCCAGATGCCAGCCGGTCAGCTGGGTGATCTCGGTGGTCAGCCGGAACGTCGTCGCGCTGCACACCTGCCGTACCTGCTCGGCGGCGACCACCTCGTCGTAACCCGCGCCAACGAGCGGCACCGGCAGGATGCCCTCGGCGTACGTCTCCCAGGTGTGCCGGCCGTCGCAGGGGACCCGGGCCGCCTCGGCGCGGGTGCCGCGGATGCGTACCGGGCCGAAGCACTCCAGCTCGGGCAGGCACCGAGCGCCGCTGGGCAGCCCGGTCGGCGCGCCCGCGTCTGTCGAGCAACCGGGCAGCGGCCCGGTCGCCGGTGCCGCGACCTTGGTCACCGAGGGAGACGGGTCGGGCGGCGCGTCAGTGCTGGCGATCAGGGCACCGGTGGTGGCCGAGGCGGCGAGCGCCAGCACTCCGGCGCCTCCGAGGAACCAGCGCCGCCGCCAGCGGCGGCCACCGGGAACGCTGGGGCGGGAGTCCTCGACCGGGGGACGAAGGCCGGGCTGGCCGGTGCCGTACAGGCCGGGGCCGGGCCGGGTCGGGCCCCCGCTGACCGGGGCACCGCTCACCGGGGCGGCCGGCCCGCCGAACGGCAGTGTGGCAAGCAGGTCGTGCAGTTCGAGGGCGGACGGCCGGTCGCCAGGATCGTTGGCCATGCCGAGTCGCAGCACGTCGATCAGCTCGTCCGGCACGCCGGGCAGGCCGGGGATCGGCTGGTTGAACATCTCCAGCACGGTCACCAGGCTGGGATTGCGCTCGGACTGCCAACGTGGCGGTCGGCCGTGCATCACCGCGTAGAGGGTGGCGCAGAGCGCGTACACGTCGACGGCTGGCGACGGCGGGCTGTGGCTGAACATCTCCGGTGGCGCGTACGCCGGAGTGAGCACCTCCAGGGTGACCGACGCGTCCCGCGCCTCGGCCAGCACGGCCAGGCCGAAGTCGGCGAGCACGGCCGAGTTGAAGTTCGAGTAGAGGATGTTGGCGGGTTTCACGTCCCGGTGGAGCACCCCGGCGCCGTGCGAGTGGGCCAACGCGTCGGCAATCTTGATGCCGAGGTCCCGGGCATCCACCGGACCGAGCGGCGAGTTGCGCATCCGCTCGGCGTACGACCCGTCGCACAGTTCCATGATCAGGTACGGGTGCTGGTCGACGGTGACACCCACGTCGAACAGGTCCACCACGTGCGGGTGCGACGACATCCGCCCGGCCGCCCGCGCCTCGCGCAGGAAGCGGGCCTGGTCGCGCTCGCTGTCCAGCGTGCGATTTTCGACCTTGACGGCGACCTCACGGTCGACCGAGATCTGGGTGGCCTGGTAGACGGTCGCGTAACCGCCTCGGGCAAAGACCCGCAAATCGGTCAGACCGGGCACGATCGGCACCCGCAAGCCGCCGGTCGAGGTGTCGGTCACCGCTCGAAAATACCCAACCCCGCCGGTGGCTCAGCGCGCCGCATCCGCCGAAGCGGCACCGGTCGCACCGGAGGTCTCCGCAGCGGCTCCCGTCGACGTGTCGACGCCAGCCGATGCGGACCCGACGGGGGCGGCCGGCGCGGGGTCGGCCGACTCGGCAACGGGGGCGGTCGGCGTGGCCCGGCGGGCGTCCACGCGAAGTCCGATCGCGGTGGCCACGGCACCGAGCCCCTCCCACGCGGCGACGCCGAAGAACCGGTCGGGGGCGATGTCGGCCAGCACGGCGATCGTGAACACGGTGAAGGTGACCAACCGGAAGACCACCGTGAAGCGGTAGAACGGCCGCCACTCGGTGACCGTCGCGAGCAGGTAGTAGACGCCCATGTTGAACGCGGCCATCGACGAGGCCAGCAGGAACGTGCCGGTGTGGTCACCGGGGGAACGCGTCGCCGGCACCTCCAGCCCGAGCATGCGCAACTGCGCCTCCGGCCAGAGCAGCCCGACGGCGCCCATCACGAGCGCGAGAACGCCGAAGACCGCGATGGTCCAGCCGGCGACGGAACGCGGCAGCTTCAAGGTGAGCCTCCCCCAGGCACGGCGACGGTCACCACTGTGGACCACCGCGCGGTGGTGACACGCTAGCCGCTCCCCGGGCCAACCACATCCCCAGAACCGCCAAAACCCACCCAACTCCCAAACCCACCCACCCCGCACTGCGGTGCGAGAGGCCCGGTCAGGGGGTCAGGCGTTCCTGTAGGGCTTTGGCGGCCAGTCGTTCGCTGCGCTGTTCGGTGGCGTACGCCAGGCGGACCGCCTCGTCGGCGCAGGAACGGGCCTCGGCCGGGTAGCCGCAGGCCGCCAACGCCTCGGCGAGCACGCTCGCCGCGATCACCTGACTGCGTACGTCCTCCGCAGGTGCGGCGACCGCCCGTCGGGCCCAATCCAGCGCCTGCTCCCGCTGACCGTGGGCGAGCAGCGCCGACGCGTACCGGGCCATGGTCTGGCGGCGGGACAGGAGCAGGGAGGGCGCGTTGGCGGCGGCCGTCGCCACGGGCGCGAGCAGTCCGACCGCGGTCGCCGGGTCACCGGCCGCCAGTCGGGCGGTGGCCAGCAGCACCCGGGGCGCGACCTGCGCCGGCGCCTGCGGGTTGTGCGGTTCGACGGCCGTCAGCACCGCTCGGGCGGCCTGCTCGGCGGTCTCGTGGTCGCCCATGTCCAGCGCCACCGAGCCGCGCAGCGTGCCGGCCATTCCGGTGAGCAGCGGGTGTGAGGTCTGATCGGCGTACGCCAGGGCGTCGGTGAGCAGGTCGGCGGCGTGCTCCGGCTCGCCCAGCCCACGCGCCACGACGGCACGGACCACCAGCGCGAACCCGCGCCCCCAGTCGTCGGAGGCGACGGCGAACTCGCGGTACGCGCGGCGGGCTTCCCGGTCCGCCTCGGCCAGCTCGCCCAGCTCGGCGGTGGCGAATGCCGCGACCGCGCGCAGCGTGCCCACCGCCCACGCCTCGCCGACGCGCTCGCCGAAGGGCAGGAAGACCTGGGCCAGGCGGCACGCCTCCTGCAGCCGGCCGGCGAGCAGCCGCGCGAAAGCGGTGGTGCCGCGCAGCCACGCCCGACCGTACGGGTCCTTCAGTTCGGCGAAGAGCCGGGCGGCCCGGCCGAGCACCGCGTCGGTGCCGGCGAAGTCACCCCGGGTGGTGGTCACCCACGCCAGGTTCTGCAGCGACCAGGCCTGCCCACGCCGATCCTGCGCGCCGAGGCTGACCTGGTACGCGGCGGCCAACCTGCTGCTCGCCTGGCTCAGTCGACCGGCCACGAAGTCGCCCATGCCGAGCCGGCGCATGGCGGACGCGCGCAGCGTGGGCAGCCCTCCGGCGGTCGCCACCTGCAACGCCTCCTGCCAGGCGGCCTCCGCCCGGCCCTGGTCACCGAGGGTCTGCTGGGCCTGCCCGGCGAGCAGCAGCGCGCTGGCCCGGGTGGCGTCGTCCCCCGCGTTCGCGGCGATCTTCTCGGCGAAGGCGAGCGCGTCGACGACCCGACCGATCTGTAGCAGCGCGCGAGCGTGCACCACCCGGTCGATCGCCGGCACCCCGTCGCGGGACAGCTCGCTGGCGCGTTCTGCGTACTCGACGGCGAGTGCGGGCTCCCCGGCGGACAGCGACCGGCGGGCGGCCCGGCCGAGCGCGGCAAGACCGAGCGGGACCACCGCACGGGCCGGCGCGTCCGGTCGCAGCTTCACCGCGTCGGCGAGCGCGGCGGCCCGCTGGACGTGGGCGGCGACGAAGTCGTCGCGGGCCTCCTCGGTGAAACCACCCACCGCGCTCGTCGCGGCCCCCTCCACCGGCGCGGCCCAGCGGGCCAGCACGGCGTGCCGCTCGGCCAGTTCGGCCTTGCTCACCCCGGCGTACGCGGCCTCGCGCATGAGCGGGGTGGCGAACGCGTATCCGGCGCGGGTGCGGTGCAGCATGCGGCGTTGCAGCAGCTCCTCGACGGCGCGGTCGAACTCCACGGCGACCACCGCCGACGGTCTGCCGTCCCGGCCGGCCCGCTGCTCACGAAGCGCTTCGAGCGAGCCGGTCGGCACGGTGTCGCCGACGACGGCGGCGTCGCGCAGCACGGAGCGGGCGTCCGGTGGCAGCGCGTCGATCCGGGCGGCGAGGACGGCCGCGAGGTCCCGGGAGAGCAGCCGGCTGCCCAGCGAGCCGGGTACCAGCCGCCAGCCGGACGAGTCCTGGCCCCGCGTGCCGGCGGCGGTGGTCAACGCGCCGCGCTCGATCAACAGGGTGACCAGCTCGGCCAGGTAGAACGGGTTGCCCTGGGCGGTGGCGAGCAGCCGGTCCGCGTCGGCCGGCGGCAACTTCCCGCCGCCGAGGTAGCTGGTGAGCAGGCGGGCGGCGTCGGCACCCCGCAGCGGCGGCAGGGAGTGCACCTCGGCGTCCGCGACGCGGGTCAACGCACCGGCGGTACGGACCAGTTCGGGGCGCCCGAGCAGCAGGACGAGCACCGGACCGGTCAGTCGGGACAGGGTCAGCCCGAGGGCGCTGATGGTCTCGGCGGTCGCGTCGTGCAGGTCGTCCACCACGATCACCAGCGGCGCTTCCGCGGCGAGCCCGCTGAGCAGGTCGGCCACCGCGTTCGGCACCGCCTCGGCGTCGGCGGCGGGCGCGCCCCACTCGCCGTTGTCGGTGCCGCCGTGCGCGGGCAGTTCGGCGTAGCCGAGCAGGGCGAGCAGTTGGTCGTTGGCGATCGGTGCCGTCTCGCCGGTGCGGGCGAGCCGCTGACCGAGTCGTCGCAGCCGCTCCTCCACGGCCGGCCGGGTCAGCGCGGTGGCCGCGTCGCTGGGCAGACCGACCGCGGCGCGGACCAGGTCGGCCAACGGTGCGAGCCGACGCCGCTCACCGAAGGCGGCGCAGCGCACCGACAGCACCCGGGCGCCGGTGTGCGCCGCGTACCGGCCGGCGCCCACGTCGTACCCGGCCGCGAGTCGCTCGACCTCGGCGGCGAACCGGGACTTGCCGATGCCCGCCTCGGCGGTCATCAGCAGCACACGGGGATCACCCTGGTCGATAACCTCGGCGAGCCGGCCGGCGACCCGCCCGATCTCGGTCTCCCGACCCACGTAGGGCGCCTCGTCGCCGAGACCCGAGCGGGTGCCCGGCGCGTCCAGCAGGCCCAGCAGCTCGTACGCCTCGACCGGCTCGCGCTTCCCCTTGAGCCGCAGCGGGCGCAGCGCCCGCCACGAGGCGACGTGTCGGGTGGTGGCGGCGGTGCGTCCACCGGCGTAGACCGCGCCCACGGCGGCGGCGTCGGCCAGCCGGGCGGCGGTGTTCACCGTGTCGCCGATGACCGTGTACTCGATGGCGGCCTGGATGCCCGCGATGACGTCGCCGGTGTTCAGGCCGACCCGCAGGCCGAGCGGCGCGCCGCCACCGCGCTCGTCGTCGAGCACCCGGCGCACGGCCCGCTGCATCGACAGGGCGGCCCGCACGGCCCGTTCGGCATCGTCCTCGTGCGCCACCGGGGCGCCGAAGACCGCCATGATCCCGTCGCCGGTCAACTTGTCGACGTGCCCGCCGAAGGTCTTCACCGCGCCGGCCAGGGCCGCGAGCACGCGGTCGGTGACCGCGCCGACGCGTTCCGGGTCGAGGTCCTCCGACCAGGAGGTGAACTCGGAGAGGTCCCCGAAGAGAACGGTGACGACCCGACGCTCGGCCGCCGGCAACGTGGCGGCAGCCGGCAGCGCGGCACCGCAGTTGTGGCAGAACCGTGCGCCGGGGACAGCGACTGTTCCGCACACCGGGCAGGTCACATGTGCTCCAACCCACTGACCCCCGGCGCAGATTCCCCGGTGTCGACACCCAGATACTCCAACTGGGCACGTACCGACCATTCCGCCGCCCACCAGAGTGAGCGGTCGACGTCCGCGTAGACGGCCGCGACCACGTCGGTGGGCGTCCGCGCGCCGGCGGCGACCGCCGCGCGGACCTGGTCGAGCCGGGCCCGGCGGTGGGCGAGGTAGAACGACGCGGCGGCGGCGCAGTCGGCCAGCGCCGGGCCGTGTCCGGGCAGCGCGGGAATTCCAGAGTACGCGGACAGCAACTCCAGGCTGCGGAGGTAGTCGCCGAGGTGCCCGTCGGGGTGGGCCACCACGGTGGTGCCCCGACCGAGGATGGTGTCACCGGTGAGCACCACCTGCTCGTCGTCGTGCTCGACCAGGAGGCAGACCGAGTCGGCGGTGTGCCCGGGGGTGGGCAGCAGCCGGATGCCGAGGCTCTCGTCGAGCACGGTGTCGGCGCTCAACGGCGTCCCGCCGGTGGTGTGCGCCGGGTCGGCGGCGAGCACGGGTATGCCGCCGAGCATCGCGCCGAGCCTCGGGGCGCCCTCGGTGTGGTCCGCGTGGCCGTGGGTGATCAGGATCAGCCCGATCGGGCCGTGCTCCGCGATCCGCTTGAGGTGCCCCTCGTCGGCCGGCCCCGGGTCGACCACCACGGCGTACTCGGCCCGTGGTGCGCGCAGGACCCACGTGTTGGTGCCGTCGAGGGTCATCGGCCCCGGGTTGGGCGCGCGCAGCAGCGAAACCCAGGTCGGCAGCTCCTCGGCCAACGCCGCTGCCGCCCCCGTCGAGTGCCCGCTCATGGCAGCGATCGTACGACGCCGCCCCCCACTCCCCGCGATCTTGCACTTCCTGCTGTTCCTTCGTACCTTTTCACGGCATTCGTCGGGACAGAAAGTGCAAGATCGCGGGCGGGGTCAGGCGACTTCGACGATCAGTTCGATCTCCACCGGGGCGTCCAGGGGGAGTTCGGCCACGCCTACCGCGCTCCTCGCGTGACGGCCGGCCTCACCGAAGACGGTCCCGAAGAGATCGGAGGCACCGTTGATAACCGCGGGCTGGCCGACGAACCCGGGGGCCGAGGCCACGAACCCGGTCAGCTTGACCACCTTGACCACGTTCTCCAGGCCGACCAGCGAGTCGACCGCCGCCAACGCGTTGAGCGCGCACCGCTGGGCGAGATCCTTCGCCTGCTCGGCGGAGATCCCGGCACCGACCTTGCCGGTCGCCAGGAGCTTGCCCTCGGCGATGGGCAACTGGCCGGAGACGTACACGTGCTGCCCGGACTGCACCGCCGGCACGTAGCTGGCCACCGGAGGAACCACGTCGGGCAGCTCGAGACCCAGCTCGGCGAGCTTGGCGTGGGGACCGTTGCTCATCGCGTCACCTCTTCGTTCGCGATCGCGGAACGTCGCAGCGAGGGACTTCCCGCGCTCACGCCTTGGGCCGCTTCAGGTACGCCACCAGCTGATCCGGATTCGGGCCGGGGACCACGGCGACGAGTTCCCACCCGTCCTCACCCCAGTTGTCGAGGATCTGCTTGGTCGCGTGGACCAGCAGAGGGACCGTGGAGTATTCCCACTTCTGCATCGCTGGAGGGCTCCCTCATGGTGCGGACTTCGTCGAGGCACAGCCTACGGTCCGCTGGCCGGGCGAGGCGCGGGACGCTGCTCCGGCGTGGCCGGCAGCTCTCCACAGGGCCCGTCGTGCCCGTACCCCTGGGGACAGCGCGAACGGTCGGGCAGCAACAGGTCGCAGAAGACCCGGTGCCTGTTGTTCTGGTCGTCCGCGTTGGACACGGTCGTCTCACCGGCGTCCAGCTCCGGCAGGAAGCCCAGCGACACGGCGACCCGGTTGGCCAGCACGGTCGCCGCCGCCAGGTCGGGCACCCGGATCGGCAGGTGGATGACGAAGCCAGGCTCGTCGTCGTCCCGCAGTCGGTTCGACGCCCGGGCCATGTCCGGCGGTTCCGGAACCCGACGGTACGACCGCTCGTTGATGGGCAGGTTGCCGAGGTGCCCACCGGTGAACTCACCCGCGGACCCGAGCCGCCGCTGCCGGTCGTTCGTCGGAAACTGGGTGCGAGGGATGTTGTCCGCGTCGCGCATGAACTGCCTCCGGTCGTACCTCTCGGATCACGCTTCCGGTCGGGATCAACCAACCGTTCCGGTCCCCCGCACCGGGACGAAGGTAGGTCCGCGGGTGCGGTTAAGCCAACAGGGCGCGCACGATCAGTCACCCAGAGTCACATATTTGACAGACTGTGGGCAGGAATCCCGACTGCGGTGATGTCACTGGTCGCTTCTCCGGGTCGATTGATGACGTACGGCGCGGTAGGGGCGACACCGAACCCACGGCTGGCCGCTACCCTTCCGGTCGGACGGTCGCGCAGCGCCCGGCCGCCCGCTCGATCTCGCTCGGCGCCAGGGGTGGCGGCCGGGCGCCGCACCCCCGGGGGAACGAGATGACCCAACCGCCCAGCGGCGACCAGGCCGGCCCGCGCGCTCTTCCGCCGGCACACCCCGACGCCGTCGGCCAGCCCGAGGCGCAGGCCATCGAAGGGCAGTCCGGCCAGCCGGCCTCCACGGAGGAATCCGGCGCGCCGACCGGCCAGGAGCGATCCTCCGCGCCGAGCGCCCCAGGTCAGCCGGCCCTTCCCGCCCAGCCCGGCCCGCCCACCCAGCTCGGTCAGCCCGTCGGGTCCGGCCAGCCGGCTCTCCCCAGTCAGCCGGCCCTCCCCAGCCGGCCCGCCGAGTCCGGCCCGCCGACCCCCGCTGGGCAGCCCGCCTTCCAGGGCCAGCCGGCCTTCCCCGGGCAGCTCGCCGGGTCCGGTCAGCCCACCCCTCCCGGTCAGCCCGGGGCGGGGGCGCTTCCCGCGCAGCCCGGAATTCCGGCCCAGCCCGCCCCGCCCGGCGGTGCCCCGCAGACCGAGGACCCGGCCGGTACGTCTGCGGCCCCCGTCTCCCCGGGCGCGATCCCGCCGCCACCGCCGGGCTACCCGCCGTACGCGGGCACCGCCGAGCCGAAGAAGAAGCGCGGCCTGCTGATCGCGCTCATCGCGCTGGCCGTGATCATGGTGCTCTGCGTGGGCGGTGGTGTGGTGACGTTCCTGACCCTGCGCAACGCCGAGTCCGGCAAGGGTGCGAAGGAGCCGGCGGTCGCCGTGGACGAGTTCCTCACGGCCGTCTACAAGGACCGGGACGCCACCAAGGCCGCCGAGCACGTCTGCGCCGCCTCGCGCGACGACAAGAAGATCGCCGCCAAGGTGGCCGAGGTGCAGAAATACGCCTCCGCGTACCAGAACCCCCGGTTCAAGTGGACCACCCCGAAGGTCGACAACCAGACCGGCGACCGGGCCACCGTCTCCACGCGGATCACCATGACCACGGCCGACGAGAAGGTGGCCGACCAGGACCTGCGCTTCACTGTGGTGCAGAAGACGGGTTGGTGGGTCTGCGAGGTCGCCTAACCCGTCGCCCTGGATAGGCTCGACGGGTGCGTGCACCTGAGCGGCCGTCCGACCCGGCCGGTACCGGATGGTCGGCCCGCCTCCACGTCGTGACCGGCAAGGGCGGCACCGGCAAGACCAGCGTGGCGGCGGCCCTGGCCCTGGCGCTGGCCGCCGGTGGCCGGCGCACCCTGCTGGTGGAGGTCGAGGGCCGGCAGGGCATCGCCCAGCTCTTCGGTCTCGACCCGCTGCCGTACGAGGAGCGGCACCTCGCCGACGCGCCGGGCGGCGGTGAGGTGCGCGCGCTCGCGGTGGATGCCGAGGAGGCCCTGCTCGAGTACCTGGACATGTTCTACAAGCTCGGGGCGGCGGGGCGGGCGCTGCGCAAGCTCGGTGCCATCGACTTCGCCACCACCATCGCTCCCGGGCTGCGGGACGTGCTGCTCACCGGCAAGGTGAAGGAGGCCACCACCCGCACCTCGGGGCAGCGGCGCGCGTACGACGCCGTGGTGCTGGACGCGCCGCCGACCGGTCGGATCGGCCGTTTCCTCAACGTCACGGCCGAGACGGCCCGGCTCGCCAAGGTCGGCCCGATCAAGACCCAGAGCGAGGGGGTCTCCGCGCTGCTGCGCTCCCCCATGACCGCCGTCCACGTGGTCACGCTGCTGGAGGAGATGCCGGTGCAGGAGACGGTGGACGCCATCGCCGACCTGACCTCCCTCGGCTTCGGCATCGGGAAGGTGATCGTCAACGGCGCCCGGCCCCCGCTGTCGGCGGGCCCGGCGGTCACCGCCGCGGAGCTGCGGCGCGGCCTGGTCGCCGCCGGACTGCCGGCGGATCAGGACATCGTGGCCGGGTTGCACGACGAGGCACGGGACCAGCTCATCCGGCGCGAACTGGAGGATTCGCTCCGCGCCGACCTGGTGGAGCTGGGGCTGCCGATGGTCGAGCTGCCGTTGCTACCCGACGGGGTGGATCGGGCGGGTCTCGCGGCCCTGGCCCAGGCCCTCGTCAGCGCCGATTGACTCACACCTGAGCTCAGCACGGGCGCGTGGACCGACGCGGCCCGATACGCTCGAATGGTGCCTTCCGAAGACGCGGCGCCGCAGCTGGACGTCGACCAGATCCTCGCCGACCCGGGCGTGCGGATCGTCGTGTGCTGCGGTGCCGGCGGAGTGGGAAAGACGACCACCGCCGCGGCGCTGGCGCTGCGGGCCGCCGAACAGCACGGCCGCCGCACGGTGGTGCTCACCATCGACCCGGCCCGCCGGCTCGCCCAGTCGCTGGGCCTGACCGAGCTGGACAACACGCCCCGGCAGGTCAAGGGCATCGACGTCGAGGCCAGCGGCGGAGAGCTGCACGCCATGATGCTGGACATGAAGCGCACCTTCGACGACGTGGTGCTCCAGCACACCGACCCGACAAAGGCCGCGGAGATCTTCGCGAACCCGTTCTACCAGGCCATGAGCTCGACGTTCGCCGGCACGCAGGAATACATGGCGATGGAGAAGCTGGGCCAGTTGCACGCGCGCGGCGAGTGGGACCTGATCGTGGTGGATACTCCGCCGTCCCGCTCGGCGCTGGACTTCCTGGACGCGCCGGCCCGGCTCTCCCGCTTCCTCGACGGTCGGATGCTGCGCCTGCTGCTGGCACCGGCACGCAGTGGCGGGCGGAGCATGTTCAGCCTGGTGACCGCGTCGTTCGGGATGTTCTCGAAGGTGGTGCAGAAGGTGCTCGGCGCGCAACTGCTCACCGACCTGTCCGGCTTCGTGGCCGCGCTGGATTCGATGTTCGGGGGCTTCCGGCAGCGGGCCGAGCAGACGTACCGCATCCTGCAGGCGCGGGAGACGGCCTTCGTGCTGGTCGCGACGCCGGAGCCGGACGCGGTCCGGGAGGCCGCCTACTTCGCGGGCCGGCTGCGCGAGGAGAAGATGCCGCTGGCCGGCCTGGTGCTCAACCGCGTGCACCGACCGGTGGTTCCGCAGCTCGACGCCGAGCGGAGTCGGGTCGCCGCGGAGCGGCTGGCCGAGCTGGGTGGGCACGAGGCCACCGCCGACGTGCTGCGGGCGCACGCCGCGCTGGCTCGTCAGGCGGTACGCGAGCAGCAGGTCGCCGCGCGCTTCACCGAGGCGTTCCCGGCGGTGCCGGCGGTGTCGGTGACGGCGCAGCCCGCCGACGTGCACGACGTCGACGGGCTACGGACGATCGGCGCGGCGATCAGCCGGTCGTGATCGGCATCAGGTTGCCGAGGTGACCAGGATCTTGTCCTTGCCCGCCTTGTCCTTGCTGTTCTTCTTCATCGCCGCCTCGAACATCTTGCGCCAGCTCGTCACCTGGGGGTGACGACGCAGCAACGCCCGGCGTTCGCGTTCGGTCATACCGCCCCACACACCGAACTCGATCCGGTTGTCCAGCGCGTCGGCCAGGCACTCGTACCGAACTGGGCAGCTCCGGCAGATCCGCTTGGCCACGTTCTGTTCGGCGCCCTGTACGAACAACGCGTCCGGGTCCCCGTTCTGACATGCCGCCAGCGACGGCCAGTCAGTGATCATGCCCATGTGTACTCGTCCCCCCTTGCAGTACCTACCGACCTCGTTGCACGGCAGCCGGCAATTCCCCCCGATCGCCCGGCCCGCCTTCCCCAAGGCGGCGCGGACGACATGTGGCGCTGTCGCCGCCATCATCATGCTCTGTAGTCGACCGATTACGCAACGTTGTCGGCGAAATCCATCATTCCGGACACTCCCGGCTTCCCGGGCTCTCGACCGCCGGTTACCCCGCCGAGGTCGGCGAAAACGCTGCGAGGTCTCCGCCGAACGGAGGAGACTCACGCCAGTCACACGCAACCTCGTACCGGGGGTCATGCGTTTAGCACAACGAGGGCAGCGCGCGCAGGAAATGGGGAAAGACGCCCAGGCGCCCCTCGTTCCCTACTCGCGTACCATGCCGAGGTGACCTGGATGCGGAAACGTGACCACAATGTGCTGACCAACGCCGCATCGCTGCTCATATGTGGCCTACTGGCCGGCGTGGTGGTCGCTGCGGCGGCCTTCCCCGCGGTGGCGATGTCCGGACTGGCCGCGAAGGCCGGTGCCGAGACATTCGGCAACCTGCCCACCGAGCTGACGGTGGCCCGCGCGCCACAGATCAGCTATCTGCTGGCTTCGGACGGCAAGACACCGCTGGCGACGATGTACGACGAGAACCGCCGCGACGTGAAACTCGCCGACATCTCGCCGTACATGATCAAGGCCATCATCGCGGCCGAGGACCACGACTTCTACAAGCACAACGGCGTCGACATCAACGGCGTCGCCCGCGCGTTCGTCAACAACCAGAGCGAGGGCTCCGGTCGTCAGGGCGCCTCGACGCTGACGATGCAGTACGTCCGGCTGGCCATCGCCTACTCGGCCACCCACCCGGCCGACGTGGTCGCGGCGACCGAGGACACCAGCGCCCGCAAGCTCCGTGAGATGCGGCTGGCGTTGCAGGTCGACAAGGAGTTCTCCAAGGACGAGATCCTGACCCGCTACCTCAACCTCGCCTCGTTCGGCAACGGCGCGTACGGCATCTACGCCGCCAGCCAGGTCTACTTCGGCAAGGCGCCGAGCAAGCTCAAGGTCGAGGAAGCCGCGCTGCTGGCCGGCATGGTCAAGGCCCCGACGACGAACGACCCGACCACCAAGAGCGGTTACCCGTTGGCGTTGGACCGCCGTAACTACGTCATCCAGAACATGGTCGACACCAAGGCGATCACCCAGCAGGAGGCGGACGCCGCCAAGGCGGTCAAGCTGAAGGTGCAGGACAAGCGCACCCCCAACGGCTGCGTCGCGACCAACGTCAACAGCTGGGGCTTCTTCTGCGACTACTTCTACCGCTGGTGGATGCAGCAGGAGACGTTCGGCTCGACCTCGTACGACCGTGAGCGGCGACTCAAGAGCGGTGGCTACACCGTCATCACGTCGATCGACATCCAGGCACAGAAGGCCGCCGACAAGGCGGTCCGCAAGGCCAAGAGCGAGAACAGCAAGGAAGCCGCCATGGTCGCCGTGGTCGAGCCGGGCTCCGGCCGGGTACGGGCGCTCGCGGTGAACCGGCAGTTCAAGCTCGACGACCCGAAACATCCGAAGAACAAGATCTCCAGCGATCCGGCGAAGAGCAAGAGGGGCATCAAGGGCAACTACCCGGCGACGGTCAACCCCCTGCTCACCGGCGGCGACGGCATCGCCGGCTACCAGGCCGGCTCGACGTTCAAGATCTTCACGATCGTGGCCGCGCTGGAGAAGGGCATCCCGCTCAGCTACTCGATGAACGCGCCGCAGCAGTTCAAGTCGGAGTACATCATCGACAGCAGCAGCCCGGCGGCCTGCCCCGGCACCCACTTCTACTGCCCGACCAACTCCGGCAAGAAGGCCGGCGGCGTGCAGAACATGTGGACCGCGTTCGCCCAGTCGGTCAACACCTACTTCGTGCCGCTACAGCAGCAGGTCGGCGCGGAGAACGTGGTCGACGTCGCCAAGCGGGCCGGCATCCAGTTCCGGGCCAGCAACGACGCCAGCTTCGCCGCCACCAAGGACGCCGCCCACCAGTGGGGCGCCTTCACCCTCGGCGTCTCCGCCACCACGCCGCTGGACCTGGCCAACGCGTACGCGACTCTCGCGGCGGACGGCAAGTACTGCGAGCCGATCCCGGTGCAGGAGATCCGCGACCCCGAGGGCAAGAAGCTGGACATCGCCAACCCGCGCTGCGAGAAGCGGTTCAGCACCGACGTGGCCCGCGCCGCCGTCGACGCCGCCCGCTGCCCGGTCGGCGACAACTCCAAGACCAGCAAGTGCGGCAGCAGCCGTACCGCCTCCGCGGTGAAGGGCATCGTCGACGCGCCGGTGGCCGGCAAGACGGGCACCACCGACTCGGAGAAGACGGCCGCCATCGTCACGATGACCAAGCAGTACTCGGTGGCGGGCATCATGGCCGACCCGGACTGGCCGCAGACGAACGTCAAGATGAAGCACTCCGAGAAGGACGGCATCAACCCGCCGGTGTACGAGACGCTGCGGGACGCCATGAAGGGCAAGCCGCGCATCAACTTCGAACCCCCGGGCCAGAAGATCTCCGAGGGTGACCAGCGCAGCATTCCCGACGTGAAGTGCCAACCGGTGGACACCGCGAAGTCCCGGATCAAGGGCGCTGGCTTCGAGCCGGTCGTCTCCGAGGCGAAGGTGGCGTCCAGCTGCCCGGCGGGCACCGCCGCCGGCACCAGCCCCGACGGACGCACCATCAAGGGCGGTGTGGTCACCATCCAGGTCAGCACCGGCGCCGGCGGCACCCCGCCGGGCAAAAAGCCGGGCCAGCCCGGCCTCCCGCCCGGCCAACCTGGCAACCGTCCGGGCGGCTGAGGCACCGACGGCACACGCGAACGGGCGGGCACCCTCTGTGGGGGTGCCCGCCCGTTTCGACTGGTGGAACCCGAGCCGCGTGGCGGATCAGAGGCCGAGCTGTCGGCGTACCTCGGCGGCCACCCGACCACCCTCGGCCTGGCCGGCCACCGCGGCCTGGGCCGCCTTCATGGCCGGGCCCATCTGGGCCTTGCCGGTGAGGCCGCCCGCGGCGAGCGCCCCCGCGACCAGGTCGGTCAGCTCGGCGTCGGAGAGCTGCTTGGGCAGGTAGCGGTCCAGCACCTCGCCCTCGGCGGTCTCCTTGGCGGCCTGCTCGGTGCGGCCCGCGTCCGCGAAGGCGGTGGCCGCCTCCCGGCGCTTCTTGGCCTCCTTGGTCAACACCGCGAGCACCTCGTCGTCGGTGAGCTCGCGCTTGGCCTTGCCAGCCACCTCGGCGGTGCCGACGGCGGCCAGGGCCATCCGCAGCGTGGAGGTGGTCAGCTCGTCGCGCGCCTTGAGCGCGGAACGCATGTCGGCGGTGAGGCGGTCCTTCAGCGTGCTCATGGACGGTCAAACTACCCTGAACGTCATGCGAAAGCGCACACTATTCCGCCTCGCCGCCGGAACCGCAGCGGTCGGAGCGACCACCCTCGCGTACGCGTCGCTCGTCGAGCGCAACATGTTCACCCTGCGGCGGTACGACGTGCCGACGCTGCCGGCCGACGCGGAGCCGCTGCGCGTGCTGCACCTGTCGGACCTGCACATGATGCCCGACCAGGCCCGCAAGCAGCGTTGGGTGGCGTCGCTGGCCGCCCTGGACCCCGACCTGGTGGTGGTGACCGGCGACAACATGGCACACCCCGAGGCGGTGCCGGGGGTGCTGCGGGCGCTGCAACCGCTGCTGGACTATCCCGGCGCGTTCGTGTTCGGCTCCAACGACTACACCGGGCCGGTACTCAAGAACCCCTTCACCTACTTCCTGCCCGATCGGGAGTACGCCGAGGGTGTCGAGCTGCCCTACGAGGAACTGCGCCAGGTCTTCACCGGCGCCGGCTGGGCCGACCTGAACAACGCCCGCACGAGCCTCAAGGCCGGCGGCCGGGAGCTGGACCTCGTCGGCGTCGACGACCCCCACATCGACCGCGACGACTACCCGGCCGTGTCGGGCCGGGTGGCGTCCTCCGCCGACCTGTCCATCGCCGTGACGCACTCCCCCGAGCCGCGGGTGCTCGACCAGATGGCGGCCGACGGCTTCGGCCTCCTGCTGGCCGGACACACCCACGGCGGGCAGGTCTGCGTCCCAGGGTACGGAGCGCTGGTCACCAACTGCGGTCTGCCGCGTTCGATGGCGCGCGGACTGCACCGGTGGCCGGGCTCGGACTCGTGGCTGCACGTCTCCGCCGGCCTCGGCACCCACCCGACCGCCCCGATCCGCTTCGCCTGCCCGCCGGAGGCGAGCATCCTGACCCTGATCCCCCGCTAGGCCGGGGCGGGCGCGCTCGTGCGGCGCGCTCCCGGCGCGCTCGGGCCGCGCTCCCGGCGCGCTCCCGGTGCCAAGATCCGCGCAACTTCAGGGATGTTGCTGTTTTACGGCGCCGGGAAGCAGCAACAACCTCGAAGTTGCGCGGATCTTGGCACCGGGAAGCGCGGTTCGGGCGGCGGGGGTACCGAGTTTGACCATCGGAGCGGGTGGGCTACTATTTGTCGGCACGCCTCGGGGTGTGGCGCAGCTTGGTAGCGCGCTTCGTTCGGGACGAAGAGGTCGTCGGTTCGAATCCGGCCACCCCGACCAGAGGTAAGAGGGCACATCCACTCGGTGGGTGTGCCCTCTTGGTATTTGCCGAGGTTTTCTCGGCCTAGCGGGCCAGGGCGACGGACCGCCGCCGGGCGCCCCATCAGAAGACCATCGATCCGTTTGGACGGCTTCCTGCCTGCCCGAACGGAGGTTGCCGCCCCTCGACCTCCCAAGGTTTGATGCGCATGATCATCGGCTCAGCGGAGCGGATGGCGCACGGGGAGGAACATCCACTGTGATCAGATCAAGGCCACGCCGCGCCCTGGTCGGGGCGCTCGCGCTGACGATGAGCCTCAGCGGGCTCGGTCTCATCGCCACCGCGAGCGCCGCCGTCGCGGCACCGCACTACGACGATCCGCCGTCGGTGCAGGTCGGTTGGACCGACTCAGCGACGCCGAAGAAGGCGTACCCGGCGGACGGCAACACGAATCTTCCGCTCGGCACCTGGCAGGATGCCGCGGGCAGGAGCCACACCTCACGGGTGTACGCCACCTTCGACCTCTCCGCCTACGAGGGCAAGAAGATCTACGGCGGCAAGGTGTTCGTCGAGGAGCGCACCGTCGCCGACTGCAGCAAGCGCGCCGTGGAGATCTGGCGTACGAAGCCGGTCACCGCGACGCCCACCTGGAACCGGGCGCCCGAACCACTCGCCAAGCTCGGCGAGGTCCTCACTCCGGTGCAGTTCTGCCCGGGAGCGAGCATCACGTTCGACGTGGGCGCGGCCGTGCAGGACGCGGTCGCGCACCGGCAGCGTCACATCACGTTCGAGGTCCGGGTGCCGGAGCAGTACGAGAGCGACGCGTCCTACGGTCGGGGGCTGCACCCGTACCGCAGTGTCGATCTGAGCGTCCAGTTCAACTCGGTCCCGCAGATCGACAAAGCCCACCTGTACAACGGTGGTCTCCCCTGCACCCAACTCGCGCCCTACCCGCGCATCGGCGGCTTCGCCAAGATCCTGGAGGCGGTCGGCACCGACGCCGACGAGGACGACGAACGCGCGGTGAAGACCGAGGTCGCCATCTGGCCGAAGGCCGACTCGGACGCTCGTCAGGTGTTCACCGGTGAGCATGGCCTCACCGGTCGGGCCAACAAGGTGACCCTGCCCGACGACTTCCTCATGGACGGCAAGACGTACGTCTGGCAGGCCCGGGTCACCGACGGCGCCGACTACTCGCCCTGGTCGCAGAAGTGCTTCTTCACCTACGACCGCACCAGCCCCGACGAGCCCACCGTCACCTCGGCCAACTATCCGTCCGACACCACCGGCGAGTGGGGGCCTCCGGGCGTGTCGGGGATCTTCACCTTCTCCGGCAACGGCAACAAGGACATCGCGGGTTTCGAATACTCCTGGAACGGTCTCGGTGTCCACGGCTGCTCGGCAAGCGGTGACTACGGCCAGTGGGAGTGCCACCACCCTCTCGACTTGCCCGGATCGGTGCGGGCGAACACCCCGGGCGGCTCGGCGACCGTGACGCTCAACCCGCCTCGTTCTGGGCCGCAGCGCCTGAGCGTCCGCTCGGTCGACCTCGCGGGCAACGTCTCCGACACCGTGACGTACAGCACCTTGGTAGCGCCGAGTGAGCCAACGGTGCGGGTGGAGAGCGGTGTTCCCGAGTGGGGCCAGGAGGTGGTGCTGAAGTTCGTGCCGGCGGCCGGGGTCACCGGCGTCCGCGAGTACGAGATCACCCTGGACGGAGGGGAACCGCAGATGCGGGCCGCCCAGGAGGACGGAACCGGCTACTTCAGCTTCATCGCCACCAGCACGGACGGACCCAACGTCACGGTCCGCAGCCACAGCGACAACGGGTTCGTTTCGGCGGTGGGGCAGTGGTCGACGTACTTCGATCCCGGCCCCGGGGTGAAGTCCGACGTCTACTACTCCCCGGACGGTTCGGCCGTCGGCGGCGTGGGGGTCGAGGGCTCCTTCACCTTCTCCCCGCCGCCGGGCTGGACGGACACCAGGGCGTACCAGTACAGCTTCAACGGCGCCGAGCCGACCGAGGTGGCGGCCGACGCGAACGGCCGGGCCACGATCACCTGGACGCCGACCGAGAGCGGGTACGTGGACCTGACCGTCTACGCCGTCCGTGTCGACGGCACGATCAGCGACTACCCCAACTGGTACTCGTTCGAGGTGGCGACTTCCGCCTCCTGACCTGCTGAAACGGGGGCGGCCACACAACGGTGTGGCCGCCCCCGTCAGTCGTGCCGCTCGGTCCGCTCGATCTCGGCGAACGCGGCGGCCAGGTAGTCATCCAGCGGCGCGCCGGTCACCGCCAGCAGGTCGGCGACGAGCAGCGGGGCGTGCCGGGCCAGGGCGGACGCGTCCGGAGGTGCGTCGTCCGCCTCGGGGTCGTACACCCCCAGAGCGCCGGCCAACAGTACGAGCACCACGTGCGGATCGACATCACGACGCCAGCGCGTCGCGTCCTGCACGCAACGTGCCAACACCTGGCGGATGTCGTCGCCGGCCAACCCGTCCGGGTGGCTCTCCTCCAGCAGGAGACGGACCACCGTCCCGAGCACCAGGCCGGACCGCTCGTCGACCGCCAGGTCGGCCACCGCCTCCTCGTACGCCTGACCGTCGCGGGCCTGGGCGGCGGCGACGGCTGCCGTGGCGGTCACCGCGATGGCGCGGGCGGAAGCGGGCAGGTGTCGCCAGGTGCCGGTCATCGGGCCAGCATCGCAGACCGGGCCGACACCGACGCTCGTCGTGGCGTTGGTCACCGGGCACCCGGGCTCTCTGCAAAACGGTTCGCGCGACGTCACACCCACCGCACAGAATGCCGGACATGCTGCGCCGCGCCCTACCTCGCCGTCCAGAAGCCCGCCGGATGCTCGCCGGCACCGTGCTGTCGGCGATCGGGCGAGGCCTGACCCTGCCGTTCCTGTTCATCTACCTGACCGACGTCCGGGGGCTCACCGACACCCGCGCCGGTCTGGTGATCGGCTGGTACGGCGTCGTCACCCTGGCGCTGTCGCCGCTGGGTGGGACGCTCATCGACCGGTTCGGCGCACGCTGGGTGGTGGTGCCGTGCCTGGTGATCGAGGCGATCGGGACGGGTTCGCTGGCGCTCGTCCACTCGACCGGTTCGGCCCTGCTCGTGATGACGGTGATCGCGGTCGGTAGTTCTGCCATCTGGTCCGGGCAGAACACGATCCTCGCGTCGCTCACTGACGACGACGAGCGGCAGAGGGTCTTCGGGCTGAACTTCGCGCTGCTCAACCTCGGTATCGGCATCGGCGGTATGACCTCCGGGGCGATCGTCGACACCACGCGACCCGCCAGCTTCCAGACGATCTACCTGCTGGATGCGGTCAGCTACCTGATGCCGGCCCTGATCCTGCTGACCCTGCCGGGGGTCGGTCACCGGCTCGGCCACCGCTCAGCCGATACCGACCGGTCGAGCGGCGGCTACCTGACCGTGCTGCGGGACCGGCCGTTCCGCCGGCTCGTGATCTTCGGCCTGGTCTTGACCACCTGCGGGTACGCCCAGGTCGAGGTCGGCTTCGCCGCGTACGCCGTCCGAGTCGCCGAGGTGAGTCCGCGGGTGGTCGCCTGGGCGCTCGCGGCCAACACGGTGATGATCGTGCTCGCCCAGTTGCTGGTCATCCGTCGGATCGAGGGGCGCAGCCGTACCGGCGCGCTCGCCGTGGTCGGGGCGGTGTTCGCCGCCGCCTGGCTGGTCCTCGGCGTCGCCGGTGTGGTCAGCACGGGCAGCGCCCTGGTGGCCGCCCTGTGCGTGGTGGCCTGCTCGGCGATCTTCGGTTTCGGCGAGACGCTGCTGTCGCCGGTGATGCCGGCGCTGACCAACGCCCTGGCCACCGACGAGCTGCGCGGCAGGTACAACGCCATGAGTTCGATGATCTTCGGCATCAGCGGTGTGATCGGCCCGGTGACCGCCGGCCCGCTGATCGGCACGGCGAACGGCATGGTCTGGGTGGCGGTGGTCGTCGGCGGCTGCCTGGCCGCCTCGCTCATCGCGCTCTCACTGCGCCGCCTGCTCACCGTCGACCAGGACGGCCGCGCGACGGTAGCCCCGCCGACGCCGACGCCGGCACCCACCCCCGCCTGAGCCCCGCCCCGGCAAACCCGCCGACATCCGCGGCCGCCGGGACCCCATACCCCGCCGAACCCACGTTCCGGCGCCCGCCCGCGGCTCCCCACACCAACGCCGCGGAAAGCCACACCCCGCTGGGACCCCGGCCGTCGCGGGTGCTCGCGTCGCACCTCGCGCAACTTCCCCGATATTGCTGCCTCAGCAGCGCCGGAGACAGCAACATCCCTGATGTTGCCGGATCTTGCTCGTTGGTCGCCGATGGCGCCGCACCTCACTCGCCGCTTGATCGTGCTCGATCCCGGATGTAGTGGCAGCGCCAGGAGCCCGAGCAGCTGCGGGGACGGGTCGGGCCCCGGAGCGGGTGCTCCGGGGCCCGATCGTGGCGGGGTCGTCGTCCGTCAGGCGGCGGGGACCTCGGCGGTGGTGCGGATGCGGTCGAGCGTCGGGGCGGAGACCGGCGACTGCGCGGTCAGGTACGCCACGAACGCGTCCAGGTCGATCTGACCGGTGACCTGGTTGGTGCCGCCGGTGAGGGCGCTGAAGCCGTCGCCGCCCCCGGCGAGGAAGTTGTTCACCGTCACCCGGTAGGTGGCGGCGGTGTCGACGGTGGCACCGCCGATGGTGAGGCTGCCCCGGACCACCCGGGTGCCGGCGCACGCGTCCGCCGCAGGGGCGGTGGCACCGTTGAGGTCGACCACGTAGCCCACGGTCGACGACGGGTAGAGGACCCGACCGGTCACGAACTGCTGCTCCAGTACGCAGTAGAGCTGCGCGCCGGTCAGATCCAGCGTCACGAGGTTGTTGGCGAACGGCTGCACCGTGAACGCCTCCTCGTAGGTGACCGGGCCAGCGTCCAGGTTGGCGCGTACCCCGCCCGGGTTCATGAAGGCGGCGACCGCGTTCTGCTCGTCGTTGGTGGCGGCGAGCTGCGCGTCGGCAATCAGGTTGCCCAGCGGCGACTCGCCGCACGAGGCCGGCACCGCTGCGGAGCAGGTGTCGAGCAGGTTCTCCTGCGTCTTCGTGATCGCGGTGGTGGTCTCGCCGACCTGGCGGCCGGCGACCGGACCGAGCACCGTCTTGTACCTGTCGATCAGGGCGGTCTGCTTCGGGTCCTTGGCGACGTCGCGGGTGACCACGACGTTGTTCGCGGAGGCCGAGAGCACGTCCCCGGAGCGGCGGTCGATCTTCAGGTCGATGTCGGTGACCAGGCGACCGAACGAGCTGGCACTGGTGACCAGCTTGCCGTTGATGTTGCAGTTGTACGCCTGGTGGGTATGGCCGCTGACCACGACGTCGATCGACGGGTCCATCCGGTTGGCGATGTCCACGATCGGCCCGGTCATGCCGACGCAGTCGTTGATGCCGCCGGTCGCGGCCTGGGCGCCGCCCTCGTGCAGCAGCACGACGATCGTCTGCACGCCCTTGCGGCGCAGCTCACGGGCGTACCGGTTGGCGGTCTCCGCCTCGTCGGCGAAGGTGAGGCCGGCGACGCCCTGCTGGCTGACGATTTCCGGGGTGCCCTCCAGGGTCATCCCGATGAAGCCGACCTTGACGCCCTGCACCTTGTGGATGGCGTACGGCGCCATGAGCGGCTTGCCGGTGGCGGTCTTGAAAGCGTTCGCCGACAGGTACTGGAAGCCTGCGCCCCGGTACGGGGTGCCGTCGGCGCAGCCGTCCACCGGGTGACAGCCGCCGTTCTGGATGCGCAGCAGCTCGGCGGCGCCCTCGTCGAACTCGTGGTTGCCGACGCTGGCGTAGTCGAGACCGGCCATGCTCAGCGCCTCGATGGTCGGCTCGTCGTGGAACGCCGCGGAGAGCAGCGGGGACGCCCCGATCAGGTCGCCGGCGGCGACGGTAATGGTGTTCTTCTTCTTGGCGGCGGCACGCATCTCGGCCAGGTGGGTCGCCAGGTATTCGACGCCGCCCGCGGTCTGCCCGGCGATGGTGCCGTTGCTTCCGCTCGGCGGTTCGAGGTTGCCGTGGAAGTCGTTGAGAGCCAGCAGGGTGACGTCGACCGGCTTCGGTCGGGCGTCGGCCTGCTCGGGGGTGGTGGCGACCGCGCCGAGCGCTGCCACCGCGAGCGCGGTCAGGCCGACAGCGGCCCGACGCATCCCGGGTCTGGACATGGAACTCCTCGTGAGAATCGACGTTACGCCGCCCGGCCTGTGGGTCGACCGGGCCGTCGACCGACGCTGTCGAGAAGGGTCGGTCGCAGTTGGCGGGGGTTCGGGGTTGCCGCCCGCCTCGACAGCCTCTCATCCGGACGCCGGTCGGTCGAGTCGAGCAGCGGTTCGGTGCCGACGCGTGGGGCAGCCCGTCGGAGCTGCGCAGATGCTCGCCCGTATAGCGAGTCGGCAGGACGAACAGTCGATGACCGGTGGCGGAACATCGCCCGGCCGCACGTCCGGAGAGGACGATGTCACCCGAGCCTCGTGAGCGCCTCGGCGACCAGGGCCGTGACGTCGTCAGGCTGCCAGCCGCCCGCGACCCCGGGACGCCGCGTCAGGTAGTCGACGATCCGCTCGACCGGCCAGCCGTGTGACTCGTGCAGCCCTCGAGCGATCATGCCCAGGTAGGCCGGTGCCGGTGGCCGGTGCGGCACGGCCGACGCCGGTTCGGGGGCGGTGCAGGTGAGCATCGGGATGCCGTCGCGCCGACCAGGGCAGACAAGGGTCTCGTAACGTCCCGGACCGAGGGTCGCCCGCCCGTTCGCGACGGCCGCGTCGACGGCCGCGCCGGTCGCCGGGAGCAGATCGGCGGTGTCGCCCGTCGGGCGGTACATCTCCTGGGCAGCGATGTCGGTGAACTGTTCGATGGTCACCAGGTAGGCCCTCGCGGCGGCCTCGCCGGGCAGCGCCGGGTCGTAGAACGCCATGCCGCCGGTCCACGCACCGGACTCGCCGGCGAAGTAGATCCCACCGGGCATCCACACCGGCGCCGACCGGCTGGGTGGGCGGGGGTCACGGCAGCCCGGGTACGTCCGCCGACCGCCCGGCGGACAGCCGCCGTTGAGGTACCAGGCCAGCCGGGCGGCGTGCATATTCGAGCCGTACGCGACGTACCAGACGAGCACCGCGACGCCGTCAGAAGCCGCAGGTCTGGCCGGCCGAGTGGCTGACCTGCACGCTGTGGGTCACGCAGCCGTCCGGATCGATGCGGTGCAGGAGGAAGGCGGTCGGCTCGGCGACCCAGCCGATCATCTCGTCCGTGGCCATGGTGAGGGTGCTCTGCTTCCAGGTGCTGGGCGCCACGGTGAGCACCGTGCCCGCGTACCCCGTGGTGACCGTGCGGTGCAGGTGCCCGGCGGCGACCCGCACGACGTGCCGGTGCCGGCCGATCACCTCGGCCAGCGCGGGCCCGTCGGCGAGCCGGATGGAGTCCGCCGCGGGGATGCCGACCGCGACCGGCGGGTGGTGCAGGCAGAGGATGGCGGGCACCTCCGGCCGACCCGCGAGGACCCCGTCGAGCCAGCCGAGCTGCTCCTCGCCCAACCGCCCGGCGTCGCTGCCGGGGACGAGCGAGTCGAGCACCACGATGGTCGCCGCCTCGTGGTCGACGTGGTAGTAGGCGGAGAATCCACCCCCGAGCCAGGGAGTACCGCCGAACGCGTCGAGCAGCGACTCGCGGTCGTCGTGGTTGCCGGTGGTCAGGTAGACCGGAAGCGGGAACTTCCCGATCAGTTCGCGCAGCGCCGCGTACTCGTCGGGTCTGCCGTGGTCGACCAGGTCGCCGGTGATGACCACGCAGTCCGGTCGAGGACGTAGGGCGAGCACCCGGCCGAGCGCCCGGTGCAGCCCGGCGGCGGGCTCGGCGGCGAGCAGACCAGTGGTCAGGTGCGGGTCGCTGATCTGTGCGATGAGCATGCGGGCACCGGCCTCCTCGACGGGGAACCCTCACGCTATCGCCCGGCTCCTTCCTCCACAGCCCCTGTCCACAGCCTGTGGATAGCACATGTGTACGAAGCAACGAGAGCGCTCCGCAGGAGTGAGTACGCTTGATCGAACCCCTCCCCTACCTGGAACGACGTGCGAGTGGATCATCAGCGAATCATCCGTGACGTCACCGTCCGCCTCTTGATGGCGTCGAGCGCGCCGGAAGCCTGTCGGTGGACGGTGGGCGCACTGTCCCACCACACCCCGGCCACCATTTCGGTGCTGCTCGAGGCCCACGACCGGCTGCGCTGCGTGGCGGCGACCGGCGCATGGCAGGTCTTCGCGACCGTACCGGCGCGCACCGGGATCGTCGGCCGGGTCTACGCCTCCGGCACCGCCGCCGCCGTCCCGGACGTCACCGTCGACCCGGACTACCTCCCGGTACGCCCTGACGTGACGTCCGAACTGTGCGTGCCGGTACGCGACCCCGCCGGCCGGGTGATCGGCGTACTCGACCTGCAGTGGAGTGACCCGGTCGACCTGCGGCCGTGGCGGGAGACCGCGCAACGGCTGGCCGCCCGCCTCGGCGCTCGAATCGCCACGTTGGGTGGCCCTCCGTCGGAGAGCCGCAGCGAGACGTTGCTCCGGCACGCCGCGGCGCTGTCCGCCGCCCCGACCGAGGCGGCCGTGATCAGCGCGGCGACCGACGCGGCTCGGGAGGTGTCCACCCTCTCCACCGCGGTGTTGATGATCGACGGCCAACCCGGCCCGTCCCCGGGGACGCCGGGTGACCTGGAAACCCGTATCCGCGCCGAGCTGACCGGGGCGGGCCCGGCGGCCCTGGAGAGGATGGTCGACCGGGCACACCGGTACGGCGCCGGATACACGTTGGGCGAGACCGGACACCCTCCGACCGAGGACTACCAGCCGCTGACCCGTGCCGGGGTACGCACGCTGGTCGCCGTGCCGGTCGGGCCGGCGGACGCCGGTGGCGTGCTACTGGTCGCCGACGAACGCGCGCTGCACCCGGACCCGACCACGGTCAGCCTGATGGAGTTGCTCGCCGGACAGGCGTGGACCAGCCTGGACCGACTGCGTACGCTCGCCCGACTCCGGGAACAGGCCAGCTCGGACCCGCTGACCGGACTGCGGCACACCGGCCCCTTCGGGCAGCGGATCGCGGCGGCCACCCCGGGGCGTACGGCTCTGCTGGCAATCGACGTGGACGGCTTCAAGACCGTCAACGACACGTACGGTCACCAGGCGGGCGACCAGGTGCTGGTCGGGCTGGCCCGGGCACTGGAGGGCGCGCTGCGGCACGGGGACGAGCTGTACCGGATCGGCGGTGACGAGTTCGTCGCGGTGATCGAGGTGAGCCGCCCGGAGGAAGCGGTCCGCATCGCCGAACGGTTGGCCGAAGCCGCGCGCCGAACGGGTCGCACGATCAGCGTCGGCGTCGCGCTACCGAGACCGGGCGAAACCCCCGACCGCACCCTGAAGAGAGCCGACCAGGCCCTCTACGCGGTCAAACGCCAAGGCCGAGACGGCGTACACCTCTCCGCAGCCTAACCCCGCCCTCACGCCCGCCCCCACGCCCGCCCCCGCGCCCGCCCCCGCGCCCGCGCCCGCGCCCGCGCCCGCGTCGATCTTGCACTTTCGGTTGCCGTTTTGCCCACCTTCACGCCTTATGCCGCGACAGAAAGTGCAAGATCGACGAGGCGCGGCGGGGCGCGGCGGGGCGGGGCGGGGCGCGGCAAGGCGGGGCGGGGCGGGGCGGGGCGGGGCGGGGCGGGGGTTGTTACGGGGTGCGGAGTTCTTTGGCCAGGAGTTCGGCTATCTGGGCCGTGTTGAGGGCTGCGCCCTTGCGGAGGTTGTCGCCGGTGACGAAGAAGTCGAGGGCGCGGGGGTCGTCCAGGGCGCGGCGGATGCGGCCGACCCAGCTCGGGTCGGTGCCGACCGCGTCGATCGGCATCGGGAACTCACCTGCGGCGGGGTCGTCGACCACGATCACACCGGGTGCGTTGCGCAGCGCCTCGCGGGCGCCCTCGGCGTCGACCTCGGTGGCGAAGACCGCGTGCACGGCCACCGAGTGGGCGGTGACCACCGGTACCCGGACGCAGGTGGAGCTGACCTTGAGGTCGGGCAGGCCGAGGATCTTCCGCGACTCGTTGCGGATCTTCATTTCTTCGGAGGACCAGCCGCCGTCGGCCGACGAGCCCGCCCAGGGCACCACGTTGAGCGCCAGCGGTGCCGGGAACGGGCCGAGGTCGTCGCCGACCGCCTGACGGACGTCACCGGTGCGTGAGCCGAGCGCCCGATCGCCGGCGACCTTGGCGAGTTGGTCGTGCAGGATGTCCACGCCGGCCTGGCCGGCGCCGGAGACCGCCTGGTAGGAGGCGAGCACCAGTTCCCGCAGGCCGTACTCGTGGTGCAGCGGCGCGACCGCGATGATCATCGCGAGGGTGGTGCAGTTGGCGTTGGCGATGATGCCCCGGGGACGGTTGCGGACCTGCTCGGGGTTGATCTCCGGGACAACCAGCGGGACGTCCCGGTCCATCCGGAACGCGCCGGAGTTGTCCACCGCGATCGCGCCTCGCTCGACCGCGATCGGGGCCCATTCGGCGGAGACCTCGTCGGGCACGTCGAACATCGCCACGTGGACCCCGTCGAACGCCTCCGGGGTCAGCGCCTGGACGACCATCTCCTCGCCCCGGCAGCGCACCCGCTTGCCGACCGACCGTTCGGAGGCGAGGAGCCGGATCTCGCCCCAGACGTTGCGACGCCCGGTGAGCAGCTCGCACATCACGGTGCCGACGGCACCGGTCGCTCCGACCACGGCGAGGGTGGGCAGCGCCGTCATCGGCGCTACCTACCCGTCCCGGCGTAGACCACGGCTTCGGTGTCGCCGCCCAACTCGAACGCGTCGTGGATGGCGCGTACGGCGGCATCGAGGTCGGTGTCCCGGCAGACGACGGAGACCCGGATCTCGGAGGTGGAGATCATCTCGATGTTGACCCCGGCAGCGCCGAGCGCGGCGAAGAAGCCGGCGGCGACGCCGGGGTGCGAGCGCATGCCGGCGCCGATCAGCGAGACCTTGCCGACGTGGTCGTCGTAGAGCAGGCCCTTGAACTTGACCGGTTCCTGGATCTTGCTGAGGGCGGCCATCGCGGTCGGGCCGTCGGCCTTGGGCAGGGTGAACGAGATGTCCGTGCGGCCGGTGCCCTCGGTGGAGACGTTCTGCACGATCATGTCGATGTTGATCTCGGCCTCGGCGACGGTGTCGAAGATCCGCGCGGCGGCACCCGGCTCGTCGGGCACGCCGACAATCGTGATCTTGGCCTCGCTGCGGTCGTGCGCGACCCCGGTGATCAATGCCTGCTCCACGGAAAGGTCCTCCATCGATCCGGTGACCATCGTGCCGGTGTTGGTCGAGTATGACGAACGGACATGGATCGGCAACCCCGCCCGGCGGGCGTATTCCACGCTACGCAGGTGCAGCACCTTCGCGCCGCAGGCCGCCAGCTCCAACATCTCCTCGTAGGTGATGTCCCTTATGTGCCGGGCGTTGGGCACGATCCGCGGGTCGGCGGTGAAGACGCCGTCCACGTCGGTGTAGATCTCGCAGACGTCGGCGTGCAGGGCGGCGGCGAGCGCCACGGCGGTGGTGTCCGAACCACCGCGACCCAGCGTGGTGACGTCCTTGGTGTCCTGCGAGACGCCCTGGAAACCGGCCACGATGACCACCGAGCCCTCGTCGAGCGCGCCCTTGAGCCGCCCCGGGGTGACGTCGATGATGCGCGCCCGGCCGTGCACCGACGTGGTGATCACGCCGGCCTGCGAACCGGTGAACGAGCGGGCCTCGTACCCCAGGTTGTGGATGGCCATGGCCAGCAGGGCCATGGAGATCCGCTCTCCGGCGGTGAGCAGCATGTCCAGCTCACGGCCCGGCGGCAGCGGGCTGACCTGGTTGGCCAGGTCGAGCAGCTCGTCGGTGGTGTCACCCATCGCGGAGACCACCACCACCACGTCGTCGCCGGCCTTGCGGGCGGCGACGATGCGCTCGGCCACCCGCTTGATCCGCTCGGCGTTGGCGACGGAGGACCCGCCGTACTTCTGCACCACGAGTGCCACGACGGTGCACTCCCTCCCAGCGACCCTGAGCGTGCCGACGCCGCCGGAACCGGGGCCGGCGGCGCGTGTCAGACCCCTTGAGGGTATCCGGCGGGTCACGGCGACGGGTCGGGTGATCCCACCATCCGGCCCGCGCGGCCGTCCGGCCGACGCGGGTGGCCAGGTCCGCGAGGGGCCGGGGGTACGCGGACAAGCTGCCACGACACGCCGGGAGGCGCCGCCTGTGCGCCGTTGCCCACAGGTCGCCCGTACCCACCAGAATGAGCCGGTGTCCGCCCTCCTCCGCTCGGCCGGCCGCGTGCTCGGGCCGCTCGTGCTCGCCCTGCCGGCAGTCCTGGTCGCCTGCGACAGCGCGCAGCCCCCACCCCCGCCGCCGGCCGATCCCGGTCCCGTCGAGGTGGAGGGCACGCGCGACGAGCTGGCCGCGCTGGCCGCCGCCGCGCAGGATCGTCACCTGGTGGCGCAGTACGTATTCAGCCGGGGCGGCCAACCGGACCGCACCATCGTGTTCATCAGCGCGAACGACGGCAGTTGGCGGGTCGACGTCCCGGGTGGGGCGCTCGGCGGCACCGCCGACGTCTCGCTGGCCGCCACCTCCGACGGGCTGTTCCAGTGCGCCCTGCCCTCGACGGGTCACCCGGAGCCGGCGCGCTGCGTACGCCTCGGCGAACGCGACGACGCCATCCCGCGCCGGCTGGACCCCCGCGTTCAGCATCCGCTCACCGACTGGCTGGACGTGCTGACCGACCGGCGGGCGCCGCTCGCGGTGGCGCAGGCCGCCACGCCCAAGGGCCTCACCGGCGCCTGCTACTCGGTGGACTCCACCTCGGCCTCGCTCAACGCGCCGCTGGACGTGGGCATCTACTGCTACGACCCGGACGGCACGCCGACCGGTGTCCGGACCGAGGCCGGGACGCTGCGGCTGGCCGCCCCGCCGGGCGCGGCACCCGCCACCGTGCAGTTGGCCGGGCCGGTGGTGGACGCGGAACCACTGGACACCGCGGCCCCGCCGACTCCCGACCCGTCACTCAGCCCGAGCGCGGGAACGTCGTGATCTTCGTACCGTTACGGGTGCTCTTGCCCACATCTGGATAACCCGACCCAGGGCACTAATCGCCCATAGGGGACGATTCATGGCATGGCTGACCTGACCCCACTCCTCGCCTTCCGCTGGAGCCCTCGGGCCTTCGACCCGAGCGCCACGCTGACCACCGAGGAGGCGGCCTCGCTGCTGGAGGCCGCGCGGTGGGCGCCGTCGACGGACAACAGGCAGCCCTGGCGGTTCGCCCTCGGGCACCGGGACGACGAGAACCACAAGCGCATCCTGATCAACCTTCCGGACGACGACCAGGGCTGGGCCCGGCACGCCGCGACCCTGGTGGTCGGCGCGCACACCGGCGGCGACGCCGAGCGGGCCGCGTACGACCTCGGCCAGGCGATCGCCCACCTGACTCTCCAGGCCACCGCCCTCGGTCTGCACGTCCGCCAGCTCACCCGCTTCGACCGGGCCGGCCTCGCCACCGAATTCGACCTCCCGGGCGGTGTCCGACCGCTGGTGGTCGCCGCCGTCGGGCGACTCGGTGACCCGTTCGCCCTGCCGGCCGAGCTGCGGGCCAGCGAGACCGGTCTGCGGCACCGCCGCCCGGTCGCCGACCTGCTGCTCGCCTGACCTCAGCCGCCCCGGCTGGCCCGGAGCAGCACCGCTGCCGCGTCGGTGTTGCGGTAGAGGACGTGCCGACCCTGCCGAGCGCGATCGACCAGGCCGGCGGCGTGCAGCGCGGTCAGGTGGGCCGAGACGTTCCCGGCGGACATCCCGGTGCGTCGGGCCAGGTCGGTGGTGGTGGTCGCGGTGTCGAGCAGGTGCAGTAGCGCGGCCCGGCCGGAGCCGATCACCCGTGCCAGCGGGTCACCCGGCGGCGGCGCGGCCGTCTCCCAGAGCGTCCCGACCGCCCGGACCGGATACGCGGCGGCCGGCAGCGAGTCCTCCAGCAGATTCCACAGCACTCGCCGCTGGCTGAACACCGTCGGGTTCAGCGCCAATCCACGGTCCCGGAGGTCGAAGTCCCGCTCGAACGGGTCGTCGCTGACCACCCGGTCGCCGAGCCAGCACAGGCTCGGATGGAGCTGTTCGAAGAACCGACCGGCGCCGTTCTCGGCGAGCTGGGCGGCGCGGTACGCCACGTCGGCATCGAGCAGCGCCCGCATCCGCGACCAGTCCGGGGCGATCGCCTCGTCGTACCAGACCCGCATCGCGTCGACGAGCTGCGGCAGCAGCCCGCGGGGGTCGGCGAGCAGCGCCTGCCCGAACGGACTCAGCGGCCGACGCCCGGTGGTCGACAGCAGGTCCTGGACCACCACGGCCGGCGGTGTCGCGGCGATCTGGTCGAGTTGGTCGGCCATCTCCACGTTCGGCCGGGCCGCCGGGGTGATGAAGTCGGGCAACGGGCAACCTCGCCAGGTCAGCTCCACAAGCGGCCGGACCCGGGCGGCCACCTCGGGGCGACGCAGGGTCACCCGGGCGCGGTCGATCCAGGGCAGGTGCACCGCATGACGGACCGGGCTGGCCAGCGCCCACATGCTCATGACCGTCTCGTTGACCGGCGACACGGCGAGCCGCACGCCCGCCACGTCGGCCAGGCTGAACCGCAACTCGGACACGCGCCCTCCCGGGAGCAGGATTCGGTCCAGCCTAAAAGGCTCGACCGTCCTCGTGGGGGCACGGTTCACTCCCCTGCCATGGGGACCAGAGACACCATTCGTACCGCTGTCGCGAACGTCGTACCGCCGGCCGGTCTGACTCGCGCGCTGGCCGTGCAGGCCATGGTCTACGCCGTCGGCAGCGGCCTGTTCCACGCCGGCAGTGCCGTCTTCTTCACCCGGGCGCTGGGGCTCAGCGCCGCTCAGGTCGGGCTGGGCCTGTCCATCGCGGCGGGGGTGTCGTTACTGGGCACCGTGCCGCTGGGCGGGCTCACCGACCGGTACGGGCCGCAGCGGGTCTGGGTGGTGGGGTTGGTGCTGGACGCGGCGCTCTTCGCGTCGTACCCGTTCGTGGGCGGCTTCGCGAGCTTCCTCGCCGTGGTGGTGGCGCTGGCGGCGGTGGACGCGTCGACGGGCGTGGCCCGGCAGGTCTACTCGATCAACGCGCTCCCCCCGGCCGAGCGGGTCACCGCGATGGCGTACCAGCGTTCCTCGTTGAACGTCGGCTTCGGTCTGGGCGCGGTGATCAGCGGCCTGGTGCTGGCCGTGGACACGATCGAGGCGTACCGGGCGATGGTCTGGTTCATCGCGACGGTGATCCTGGTGACGGCCCTGTTCGTGCGGCGGCTGCCCCGGTTGCCGCAGGTACGGAGGCCGGCGGAGCCGATGGGGCGGCTCGCCGTGCTGCGGGACCGGCCGTTCATGGCGGTGTCCCTGCTGTCCGGGCTGCTCACCGCGCACGGGGTGCTCTACCTGACGGTCATGCCGCTGTGGATCCTCACCCACACCGACGCCCCGAAGACGGTGATCGCCGCTCTGGTGCTGCTCAACACGGTCCTGATCGTGCTGCTCCAGGTACGCGTCAGCCGGGGCGCCGACACCGCCGCGGGGGCGGCGCGAGCCTCCCGCCGTGGTGGCCTGCTGATCGCCGTGTCCTGCCTGGTCCTGCCGATCTCCGGGGTCACCCGGGGCGCGCTCACCGTGGTGGTGCTGGTGGCCGCCGCGACGCTGCTGATCCTGGCCGAGCTGATCCAGTCGGCGGGCGCCTGGGGGTTCACCGCCACCCTTCCGCCGGACGACCAACGCGGCGCGTATGTGGGGGCGCTGCGGCTCGGCGAGCAGGTGCAGTACCTGATCGCTCCGGCGGGGTTGACCGCGCTCGGCGTCAGCACCGGCGGGTGGGGGTGGTTACCGACGGCAGCGATCTTCGTGCTGCTCGCAGTGGCGATCGTGCCCGCCGTGGCCTGGACCGGACGGACGCCGAGGCTCGGTGCCCAGGCCCCGGAGCCGACGATGACATCGATCCCATAGTCCGGACCAGCCTTTGCACCCTTCGTCCCATCACGTAGGGTGACCTGGTCATGTGGCAGGCGCTTCTCCTCCTTAGCCGCCGCGACGAGGCCTGACCGGCCGGCACCTCGTCGCGGAGTTGCATCGCGCCGTCCAGCACATCTGATCTTCCTCTCGGCACCGCCGCGCACCGTCGCCCGGCAGCTCGCCGACACCTTCCGATCTGCTGACGCCACATGTTCCAGGGAGCATTCCGAGATGGCTCAACCTGTCACCGACGCCGAGACCGATCCGATCGCCCGGCAACGCCCCAGCCGGATGCCGTACCACCGCTACCAGCCGTACCAGGAGCAGTTCCGGGTCGACCTGCCGGACCGCACCTGGCCCACCCGCACGGTCGAGGCCGCGCCGCGCTGGTGCGCGGTGGATCTGCGCGACGGCAACCAGGCGCTGATCGACCCGATGTCGCCCGAGCGCAAGCGGCGGATGTTCCAGCTGCTGGTGCAGATGGGCTACAAGGAGATCGAGGTCGGCTTCCCGTCGGCCAGCCAGACCGACTTCGACTTCGTCCGGCAGCTCATCGAAGACGACATGATCCCGGACGACGTCACCATCCAGGTGCTCACGCAGTGCCGGGAGCACCTGATCGACCGGACGTTCGAGTCGCTGCGCGGCGCGAAGCGGGCCATCGTCCACTTCTACAACTCGACCTCCACGCTCCAGCGGCGGGTGGTCTTCGGCCTGGACCGGGACGGCATCGCCGACATCGCCACCTCCGGGGCGCGGCTCTGCCAGAAGTACGCGGAGATCCACACCCCGGACACCGAGATCTTCTACGAGTACTCGCCGGAGTCGTACACGGGCACCGAGCTGGAGTACGCGCTGGAGGTCTGCTCCCGGGTCATCGACGTGATCGACCCGACGCCCGACCGCCCGCTGATCATCAATCTGCCGGCCACCGTCGAGATGGCCACGCCGAACGTGTACGCCGACTCGATCGAGTGGATGCACCGGCGTCTGCCGCGCCGCGACAGCGTCGTGCTGAGCCTGCACCCGCACAACGACCGGGGCACCGGGGTCGCCGCCGCCGAGCTGGGCCTGCTGGCCGGCGCGGACCGCATCGAGGGCTGCCTGTTCGGCAACGGTGAGCGCACCGGAAACGTCGACCTGGTGACGCTGGGGCTCAACATCTTCTCCCAGGGCATCGACCCGATGATCGACTTCTCGAACATCGACGAGATCCGGCGGGCCGTCGAGTACTGCAACCAGC
This sequence comes from Micromonospora sp. NPDC005174, assembly GCF_040608495.1. Classification (NCBI taxonomy): domain Bacteria; kingdom Bacillati; phylum Actinomycetota; class Actinomycetes; order Micromonosporales; family Micromonosporaceae; genus Micromonospora; species Micromonospora sp. NPDC005174. Next base: position 170,424 of record NZ_JBEXIJ010000009.1, read on the forward strand.
TCCCGGTACACGAGCGCCACCCGTACGCGGGCGACCTGGTCTACACCGCCTTCTCCGGCTCCCACCAGGACGCGATCAAGAAGGGCTTCGACGCCCTGATCGCGGACGCGAAGGCCGCGGGCGTACCGGTCGACGAGCACACCTGGGCGGTGCCCTACCTGCCGATCGACCCGAAGGACCTGGGCCGCACCTACGAGGCGGTCATCCGGGTCAACTCGCAGTCCGGCAAGGGCGGCGTCGCGTACATCATGAAGAGCGAGCACCAGCTCGACCTGCCGCGCCGGCTCCAGATCGAGTTCTCCGGGGTCGTGCAGCAGGTCACCGACCACGACGGCGGCGAGGTCGACCCGACCGCCATGTGGGAGATCTTCGCGACGCACTACCTGCTGGACCACCAGCCGGACCCTGCGGTCCGGTTGGCCGGCTACACGATCGGCACCGCCGACGGCAAGGTCGAGATCGAGGCCCAGGTCGGTGTCGGCGGCGAACGGCACTCGCTCGCCGCGGTCGGCAACGGCCCCATCGACGCGTACGTCAACGCGCTCCAGGCGGTCGGCGTGGGCGTACGGGTGCTCGACTACCACGAGCACGCGCTGTCCTCCGGCGGTGACGCGCAGGCGGCCGCGTACGTGGAGTGCGAGGTGGACGGTCGGACGGTCTGGGGTGTCGGTACCGACGCCAACATCGTGACGGCCTCGATCAAGGCGGTCACCAGCGCCGTCAACCGCGCCCGCCGCTGACGCGGACGCCACGCCCCCGGAGGTGCGGTTCTACTTCGGGGGCGTGGCGGCGGGCATCGAGTGGCAGGGCTGCGACGGCGGTGCCGCACGCGGCGGCCGGTGCACCAGCACGAGCGCCAGCACCGCGCCGACCAGCAGCAGCCCCGCGCACCAGGCCAGCGCCCCGCGGAACGCGTCCGTCAGCTCGGCCTTCTGCTCGTACCCGCCGCCGGAGAGGCCGACCAGCAGCGGTAGCGCGGCCACCGCGAGCAGGCCTCCGGCCCGGGACGCGGCGTTGTTGAAGCCACTGGCGACGCCGGAGAACCGGTCCTGCACCGCCGCGAGCACCGACGCCGTCAGCGGCGCCACGACCAGGGTCAGCCCGAGGCCGAAGAGCAGCACCCCGGGCAGCACGTCGGTCCAGTAGGACGCGCCCGGCCCGACGCCGCGCAGCAGCAGCAGACCGCCGGCGGCCACGACCGGCCCGACGGCCAGCGGCAGTCGAGGGCCGATCCGCGCCGACAGCGCACCGGCCCGGGCCGATCCGACCAACAGCAGCAGGGTCATCGGCAGCAGGGAAATGCCGGTGCGCAGCGCCGACCACTCGACGACGTTCTGGAGGTAGACGGCGAAGAAGAAGGTGAAACCGCTCAGCGCCGCGTAGACCACCACGGTGAAGAGGTTCAGGACGGAGAACAGTCGGCTGCTGAACAGCCCGGTGGGCAGCATCGCGGTGTCCCCCCGCCGCCGTTCCAGCAGCACGAAGGCCACCGCGGCCACCACACCGACCAGCGCGGCGACCAGGACCGGGGCGGAGGCGAAGCCACGCGCGGGCGCGTCGATCAGGGCGTACGTGACGCCGGCGAGCGCGAGTGCGCCGAGCAGTGCCCCGGCCACGTCGAAGCGGCGTCGCGTACGGCCCGGACCGTGCGTGCGGGAGGCGTTCTCGTCGCGGCTCTCCGGCACCCAGCGCAGCGCTGCCAGCACGACCGGTACGGCGATCGGCAGGTTGAGGAAGAAGATCCACCGCCAGGAGAGCGCGTCGATCAGCCAGCCGCCGATGAACGGTCCCAACGCCGTGGACACTCCGGACAGTCCGGCCCACGCGCCGATTGCCCGACCCCGGTCGTCGGGGTGGAAACTGGCCTGGAGCACCGCGAGCGAACCGGGCGTGAGGAGCGCCCCGCCCGCGCCCTGGACGATGCGGGCCGCGATGAGAGTGCCGGTGCCCTGGGCCAGGCCGCACAGCACCGACGCGATGGTGAACCAGAACACCCCGATCAGGAAGACCCGCCGCCGGCCGAAGCGGTCTCCGAGGGATCCGCCGAGCAGGACGAACGCCGCCAGCGTCAGCAGGTACCCGTTGACGGTCCACTGAAGATCTGCCACGTTGGCACCGAGATCCTGACCAAGTTTCGGCAGTGCCACGTTGACGACTGTGGTGTCCAGGAAGACCATGCCGGAGGCAAGCACCGCCGCGAGCAGGGTTCCTCGGCCGGCGGCGGTGCCCATCCGCAGTGCGGGCGACGGTACGGAGATGGTCATCCCCACAATCTGCCTTGCAGATTGTGGGAGACGCCACGAAACGCCGAAACCATCCCCGGGTACTGTGCGCAATCGCCGGGAGCCCGCAAGCTGGAGAGGTGTCGTCTGTGCGTACCAGATCAGGACCGCGTGCATCGGTGGCCGCGCTCGTCGCGGCGCTGGCGCTCGGCATGGCCGGTTGCGTCCCGCCCGACGAGGCGGAGACCACGCCGGCGCCGGGTGGCGGCGGCGGTAATGCCGTCGAGCAGCTGGGCCAGCTGACCGTCGCCAACGCCAGCTCGATGAAGGGTTACAGCCGAGAACGCTTCCCGCACTGGCGGGACACCGGCAAGAACTGCGACGTGCGGGACAGCATCCTGCAACGCGACGGCAAGGACGTGAAGCTCTCCGGCTGCAACGTGGTCGGTGGTCGCTGGGAGAGCGTGTACGACGGTCGCAGCGCGACCGATCCCTCCGACGTGGACATCGACCACACCGTGCCGTTGGCCAACGCATGGCGCTCGGGCGCCGACGAGTGGGACAACGCCAAGCGCGGCGACTTCGCCAACGACACGACACGTCCGCAGCTCATCGCGGTTTCCGCGTCCTCAAATCGGGCAAAGGGTGACCAGGACCCGTCCCAGTGGAAGCCGGCGAACCGGTCGTACTGGTGCCAGTACGCCAAGGACTGGGTGACGGTGAAGCACTACTGGAAGCTGACGGTGACCGCTGCCGAGAAGGCCGCCCTGACCGACATGTTGGAGGGCTGTTGATGAGCGAGGAAGCGGCGACAGACGCCGAGACGGACGCGGACAGCGCCCCGTCCGCCGCCGGGATGACGGCCGACGGCACCGGCGACACGCCGGCCGCGGTGCCGGGGGCCGGCATGGTCGCCGACTCGACCGGCGCGAGTGCCCCGCAGAGCCGCACCGCCGACATCGTGCCCGGTCCGGGCGGGGTGATGACCGACGAGGTCGGCGTCGTCACCGGTGAGTTGACCCTGCGCACCGAGTACGCGGACGGCAAGGTCACCCTGCGGGTGCAGTACAAGGACGCGGACGAGTGGTACGCGGTGACCGGCGGGTCGGCCGCGCTGGCCGATCCGGCGGGGCTGGACGCGGTGCACAGCGTCGCCGTCGGGCTGCTGAACCGCCCGGAGGGCTGAACCGCCGCGCTCGCCCCGGTGTCACCGGACCGGGGCGAGCGCGAACGCGGTCAGACGTACGAGCCGGGTTCGGTGGGGGCGGAGACCACACCCGGCGTCTCCCCCTCGCCCTCGGGGCGGACAATCTGTGCGCTGACCCCGTGCGGGCGCAGTTCGCCGCTGGCGATCTGCTCGGCGAAGTGGCACGCCACCCGGCTGCCGCCGATCTCCCGCAGCGCCGGCCGCTCATCGGAGCAGCGGGTGGGCTGCGCCCACGGGCAGCGGGTGTGGAATCGGCAGCCGGACGGCGGGTTGGCCGGCGACGGCAGGTCACCGGCGAGCAGGATGCGCTCCCGCCGGTCCTCCACGTCCGGGTCGGGCACCGGAACGGCGGACATCAACGCCCGCGTGTACGGGTGCATGGGCTCGGTGTAGAGGCGGTCGCTCGGTGCCTCCTCGACGAGCGCGCCCAGGTACATGACGCCGACGGTGTCGGAGATGTGCCGGACCACCGCGAGGTCGTGTGCGATCACCAGGTAGGTCAGCCCCAGACTGTCCTGCAACTCGTCGAGCAGGTTCACGACCTGGGCCTGGATCGAGACGTCGAGCGCCGAGACCGGCTCGTCGGCGACGATCAGCTCCGGCCCGAGCACCAGCGCGCGGGCGATGCCGATGCGCTGCCGCTGCCCGCCGGAGAACTCGTGCGGGTAGCGCGACAGCGCCCAGCGGGGCAACCCCACCGCGTCCAGCGTCTCGCCGATGAGCCGCCGGCGTTCGGCGCGGTCGGCGCCGATCCCGTGGGTCTGCATGCCCTCGGTCAGGATCGACTCGACGTTCTGCCGCGGGTCGAGGCTGGACATCGGGTCCTGGAAGATCATTTGCATCCGGCGACGCATCGACCGCAGCTTGCCCGGCGCCAGCGTGGTCAGCTCGACGCCGTCGAAGGTGACCTCCCCGGAGGTGGGCGGAGTGAGCTGCAGCAGCGCCCGGCCGAGCGTGGACTTGCCGCAGCCGGACTCGCCGACCAGGCCGTACGTCTTGCCACGCGCGATGGTCAGGTCCACACCGTCGACGGCCTGCACGTGGCCGACCACCCGGTCGAACAGCACCCCCCGCTTGATCGGGAAGTGCACCTTCAGATCGCGTACCTCGACGAGCGTGTCGTTGTCACTCACGCCTGTTCCTCCTCGCGCGGGGCGGGCACCGTGCCGGGAACCGGCTCCGGATTGACGCACCGGTAGCTCCGACCGTCGTGGGTGAGCACCAGCTCCGGCGGCTGACCCACGCATTCGTCGGTCCGCCGCGCGCAGCGCGGGGCGAACGCGCAGCCGTCCGGCCAGGGCAGCAGGTCGCGGACCGATCCGGGGATCGGGTTGAGCCTCTCGCCCCGTCCGGCGTCGAGTCGGGGCACCGACCCCAGCAGACCCACGGTGTACGGGTGCCGTGGCTCGCGGAACAGCGGACGACGGCGGGCCGTCTCCACCACCCGACCGCCGTAGAGCACGTTGACGGTGTCGACCATGCCGGCCACCACACCGAGATCGTGCGTGATCATCAACAGTGCGGTGCCGGAGTCCCGGACCAGCTCCTTGAGCAGCTCCAGGATCTGGGCCTGGATGGTGACGTCCAGCGCGGTGGTCGGCTCGTCGGCGATCAGCAGCCGGGGTTGGCAGGCCACCGCCATGGCGATCAGTGCCCGCTGCCGCATGCCGCCGGAGAGCTGGTGCGGGTACTCCTTGAGCCGGCGCTTCGGGTCGGGGATGCCGACCCGGTCCAGCAGCGCCGCCGCCTCCTTGGCCGCGGCCTCGCCCTTCATCCCCCGGTGCCGCGCCAGCACCTCGGTGACCTGTAGACCGATGGGGATCACCGGGTTCAGTGACGAGAGCGGGTCCTGGAAGATCATCGCGATGTCCCGACCACGGATGTCACGCCGCGACCGGTCGTCGAGCTGGAGCAGGTCGGTGCCGTCGAAGACAGCCTTGCCGCCCACCCGCAGGCCCGGCTGTTTCGGCAGCAGACCCATGATCGCCAGCGAGGTGACGCTCTTGCCGCAGCCGGACTCACCGACCAGGCCGACCACCTGACCGGCGTCGACCGAGAAGGAGACACCGTCGACGGCGTGCACGGCGCGCTGGCCGCGTCGCGCGAACGTGACGGAGAGATCATCAACTTCGAGCAGTGCCATTACTGGCCTTCCGTTCGCGACTGCGGGGCTCGCAAGCTCACTCCTCGCGCTTCACACATGCGGCCTTCCGTTCGCGACTGCGGGGCTCGCAAGCTCACTCCTCGCGCTTCACACATACCGGGCCTACTTCCGCAGCTTCGGGTCGAGGGCCTCGCGCATCGCCTCACCGAGCAGGGTGAAGCCGAGCGCGGTGATGATGATCGCGATCGCCGGGTAGATCGCCAGCGACGGCCGGATTCCGAGGTACTGCTGCGCGTCGGCGAGCATCACCCCCCACTCCGGCACGGCGGTGTCCGGGTTGCCGAGACCGAGGAAGGACAGCGCAGCGGCCTCGATGATCGCGGTGGCCAGGGTGAGCGTGGCCTGCACGATCACCGGGGCGAGCGAGTTCGGCACCACGTGGGTCAGCGCGATCTTCGACTTCTTCACGCCGAGCGAGGTGGCCGCGAGGACGTAGTCGCTGTTGGACTGGGAGATCATCGAGCCGCGCAGCAGCCGGGCGAAGACCGGCACCGAGACGACGCCGACCGCGATCATCACAGTGGTCAGGCTGGCCCCGAGCAGAGCGGCGATGCTCACCGCCAGCAGCAGGCTCGGCATCGCCAACAGCATGTCGACGAACCGCATCAGGGTGGTGTCGATCCAGCGTCCCCAGCGGCCACCGAGGCCCGCCGCGGCACCGGAGACACCACCGATCAACGCGCCGATCGCCAGACCGATCAGGGTGGAGACCACGCCGACCAGCAGGGTCTGCCGAGCACCGACGATCATCCGGCTGAACTCGTCGCGGCCCTGGTGGTCATAGCCGAACCAGTGGTCACCGTCGGGCCCCGGGATGACACCCGGCTTGATCAGCCCCTCCCGGATGCCGATCGTGTCGGTCGGTGCGTACGGCACGAGGAACGGTCCGATGACCGCGACCAGCACGAAGAGCGCCAGGATGACGGCACCGACGATCGCGGCCGGGTTGCCGCGCAGCCGGCGGAACGCCTCCTGCCAGAGGCTGACGCCCCGCTCGTCGTCGCGGGCGGCCAGCTCGGAGAGCCGGTCGATCTTCTCGCGCTTCTTGCCCGGGGAGAGTGTCATCGCACCCTCACCCTCGGGTCGATGAAGCTGTAGGAGAGGTCGACCAGGAGGTTCACCAGCACGTACACCACCGCGATGATCAGGATGAAGCCCATCAGCACCGGATAGTCGCGCTGGCCGATGGCCTCGGCGACGAAGGCTCCGATGCCACTGAAGGCGAAGACGGTCTCGGTCAGCACGGCGCCGGAGAGCAGACCGCCGGCGAGCAGACCGATCGAGGTGGCCACCGGCAGCATCGCGTTGCGCAGCACGTGCCGACGCCGGACGGTCTGCTCGGTGAGCCCCTTGGCCTCGGCGGTACGCACGAAGTCCTCGTTGAGCACTTCGAGCACGCTCGCCCGGGTGATCCGGACGATGATCGCCAGCGGGATGCTGGCCAACGCGATGCTGGGCAGCACGAGATGCCAGAGAGCGTCGGCCGCGGCGTCCCACTCGCGGGTCATGAGCCCGTCGAGGACGAAGAAGTTGGTGATCCGGGTGGCCCCGAGCGTCGGGTCCTGCCGGCCGCTGGAGGGGAACCAGTGCAGGTTCTCCGAGAAGATCGCCTTGAGCACGTAGCCCAGGAAGAAGACCGGGATGCAGATGCCGATCAGCGACCCGCCCACCGAGGCGTGGTCGAGGAACCGGCCGCGGCGACGGGCCGCCAGGTAGCCCAGCGGGATACCCACGCCGATCGCGATCACCATCGCGGTGATCGTCAGCTCGACGGTGCCGGGGAAGCGCTCGATGAACTCGGTGGTGACCGGTCGCTTGGTGGAGGTCGAGGTGCCCAGGTCGAGCTGGACCATCCGCCGCACGAACCGGCCGTACTGCACCAGGATGGGCTCGTCGAGGCCCATGTTGTGCCGGATGGCCGCACGCATCTCGGGCGTGCCGCGCTCACCGAGGATGGCGGTCTCGGGGCCTCCGGGCAGTCGCCGGAGCCAGATGAAGAGCAGGAGGGAGAGCCCGAACAGCGTGGGTATCAGCTGGAGCAGGCGTCTGACGATGAACCGGAACACGGCGGCCTCGAAGGGGTTGCGGAGGGTTACGGGCGGACGCTGTGTGCCAGCGCCCGCCCGCGTTCCTTGCCTTGGTGCAGAACCTACTTGAATTCGGCGGTTGCGTACCGCTCGTCAGTCAGCGGGCTCGCCTTGACGCCGGTCACGTCCTTGCCGAACACGATCGCCGGCGGGGAGTGCGAGATCGGCACACCCGGCAGGAAGTCCATGATGGACTTGTTCAGGGCCTTGTACTTCTCGGTCCGGGCCGCGATGTCGGCGGTGGTGTCCGCGTCCTTGAACTGGTCGAACAGGGCCTTGTTGTTGAAGCCCCACTCGTCCTTCGGCCGGTCGAAGAAGGTGCCGATGAAGTTGTAGGCGTCGCCGTAGTCGCCGGTCCAGCCCAGGAAGTGGATGTCGTGCTTGCTGCCGGACGTGGTGGCGTTCAGGTAGTCCGGGCTCCACTTCAGCGGGATCGCCTCGACGGTGATGCCGACCGCCTTCAGGTCCGCCGACAGCAGCTCGAAGATGTCCTTCGGGTTCGGCATGTACGGCCGGGTGACCTCGGTCGGGTAGTGGAACCGCAGGGTCAGGTTCGACGCGCCGGCCTCGGCCAGCAGAGCCTTCGCCTTCGCCGGGTCGTAGGTGTACTTGGTGACGTCACCGTTCCAGCCCTCGACCGTGTCCGGCATGAAGTTGTCGGCGACCTTCGCGCCCGGGGGCAGCTTCGAGTCGACCAGCTGCTGGCGGTTCAGCGCGTACGCGATGGCCTGCCGGACGCGGACGTCGGCGAGCTTCGGGTTGCCCTTCTGGTTGATCGCCAGGTAGAGCACGTTGAACGCCGGACGGGTGAGGACGTTGAAGCCCTCGCCCTTCAGCGGCTCGACGTCCGCCGGGCCGACCAGGTCGTAGCCCTGGATGTCGCCGGAGCGCAGCGCCTGCTTACGGGCGTTCTCGTCGGAGATCGTCTTGAAGATGAGCGTCTTCAGCTTGGCCTTGGCGCCCGCGTAGTCGTCATTGCGCTCCAGGGTCAGCGTCTTGTTCGCGACGTCCCAGGACTTGAACTTGAACGGGCCGGTACCGGTCGGGTGCGCCGTCGCGTACGCCGGGTACTTGATGTCGTCCGCCGTGCCACCCACGTTGCTGGCGTCGAACTCCTGGAGCGCCTTCGGGCTGTGGATGGAGAACGAGGGAAGCATCAGCGCGGCCGGGATCTTGCTGGACACCCGGGTGAACGCCAGGTCGACGGTGGTCGCGTCCTTGGCGGAGCAGGACTTGAAGAGACTCGGCGGGAGGTCCGCGTTCTCGTTCTTGGCGAAGCCGCCCATGACGTCCTGCCAGTACGCCGTCACGTCCGGGCTCTGCATGAGGCCCTTGGCGTTGTACCAGCGGTCGAAGTTGGCGCAGACCGCCTCGGCGTTGAAGTCGGTGCCGTCGTGGAACTTCACGCCGGACCGCAGCTTGAACGTCCAGGTGGTGCCGGCGGCGTCCGGGGTCCAGGACTCGGCCAGGCCGGGGGTGACCTTGGTGCCACCCTCCTCGGGCCGGACCAGGGTCTCGAAGACCTGACGCGCCACGCGCAGCGACTCACCGTCGCTGGCGAAGCTCGGGTCGAGCACCTTCGGGTCTCCGGCGACGCCGAAGACGAGGGTGTCCTTCTTGCTACCGCTGGAATTGTCGTCGCGGTTGCTCTCGGCGCAGCCTGCTACCGCGAGGGCCGCGACCGCGACGGCCGCGATGGCGACCTTCGGCCTGGGTGCACGCATGTGTGCTTCACCTCGTCCTTGGGGGTACGGACAACGTGGTGACAGGGGTCACCGATGGCGGTGACCATAGCTCTCGGGGCGTCCAGCCGGAAACCGTGGGATGGACTGTTGGTATCGGATCGTGCCTCAACCGCCGCTTGACAGAAGATTCGAAGGTGAAAGCGGGCCGCGACCGTGGATTCTGCACCCGCGATGCCAAACTGTTACGTCGAACAGGCCCGATAGGGGCCGAGGTGTCAGATCATTTCCGGGCACGTACGCGACGATGGCCGGCACCCGTGCGGGTGTCGGCCATCGTCGAATCTGGAAACTCAGACCGCCCGGCGGCCCTCGAAGGCCCTGCCCAGGGTGATCTCGTCGGCGTACTCGAGGTCGCCGCCGACCGGTAGGCCGCTGGCCAGCCGGGTCACCGCGAGACCCATCGGCTTCACCATCAGCGCCAGGTAGGTGGCTGTCGCCTCGCCCTCGGTGTTGGGGTCGGTCGCCAGGATCAGCTCCCGCACCGTGCCGCTGCTCAACCGGGTCATCAACTCCCGGATACGCAGATTGTCCGGGCCGATGCCTTCCAGCGGATTGATCGCGCCGCCGAGCACGTGGTAGCGGCCCCGGAACTCACCGGTCCGCTCGACGGCCACCACGTCCTTGGGTTCCTCCACCACGCACAGCACCTCGTCGGTGCGGCGCGGATCGCGGCAGATCCGGCACTGCTCGGACTCCGCCACGTTGTAACAGGTCGTGCAGAAGCGCACCAGCTCCTTGACCTTGCGCAGCGCGCCGGCCAGCCGGTTGACGTCGGCCGGATCGGCCGAGAGGACGTGGAACGCGATCCGCTGGGCGCTCTTCGGGCCCACGCCCGGCAGTCGCCCCAGCTCGTCGATCAGATCCTGGATGGCACCTTCGTACATCTGCCGGCTCAGAAACCGGGCAGGCCGAGGCCGCCCATGCCGCCGGCGACCGGGCCCATCTTGCGCTCGGTCAACTCACGAGCCGCCTCGGCGGCGTTGTGCACGGCCGCCACCACCAGGTCTTCCAGCGTCTCCACGTCGTCCGGGTCGACGGCCTTCGGGTCGATCTTGATGGCCTTCAGCTCGCCGCCGCCGGAGACGGTCGCGGTGACCAGCCCTCCGCCGGCCGTGCCGGTCAGCTCGGCCTCGGCCAGCTCGGCCTGGGCGGCGGCGATCTGCTGCTGCATCTTCTGCGCCTGCTTCAGCATCTGCTGCATGTTCGGCTGTCCACCTGGGCGCACGGATGGCTCCTTCTCGCACTCGTCTGCTCGGCCGCCGACCAGCCTATCCGCTGGGACCGACGTCGCCGTGCCCGGTGCGTCCGCCCACGCCGAGGCCCGGGGCTCCTTCATCGCGGGTCGGGGACGCCGGGACTCAGAGCCGGTCGTACTGCTCGCGGACCAGGGACTCGACGACCGGCACGCTGCCCGGCGGGCCGCCGACCGCGCTGACGATCAGGACGATCTCGTGCCGGCCGGCGACGGCCCACACCCCGGTCCGCTCGGCATTCACGAAGGCCGCAGACCCCGGCACCTCGGCGAGCGGCGTCACCTCGCCGGGGGTCGCCTCCCGCAGGTCGCTGTAGGAACGCTGGAACTGGTCCGCCGACCCCGCCGATCCGAACTGGAGCAGGGTGATCGACACGAGGGTGGCGTCCGGGCGGGTCCAGGCCGAGGCGGCCGCGTGAACCAGGTCGCCGCCCGTCTGCTCGGCGAGCAGGTGCGCTCGCGCCTCGGAGAGCGGCAGAACCCGACCCAGGTCGACCTGGTCGTCCGCCACGGCCGGCGTGGCAGGGGCCCAACCGGCGGGAGCCGCCACCACCAGCGCACCGAGGTCGGGGGTCTGGTCGTCGGCCGAGTCGATCGCCCGCCAGCTGACCGTGACGAGGAGGACTGCCACGCCGAGGACCGCCAGCACGCCGGAGATCGGCGCGGGGCGTCGCCACCAGGGCGCCTCCGGTCGGGTGTTCGGGCGGGAACCCTGCCAGACGAAGGGGGTCGAATCCGTCGCGGCAGGCTCATCCACGAATACGGCGGCAGCGGTCGGCGTCGCCGGTTCCGGTGCGGTAGGCGTCGCCGGCTCCGGCAGGGCCGTGACGGCGCGTACCAGCAACAGCACCCCGAACAGCGCGGACCAGACGCCACCAAGGAGGTCGGCGTCGGGATGATCGTGTGCCGGGAAACCGCTGACGTCGATGGCGGCCGTGGCCGGCAGAAGGGTGCCGACTCCCAGCACCACACCGAGCAGAATCGCGGCCAACCGCACACCGAACCGCCAGTGCGGCCGTACCCACGCCGCCACCAGCAGCACCAGCAGCAACGCCCACCCGACGTACAGCGGTTGCCAGTAGCCCGCGAGGTCGGTCAGCCCGAACGTCCGCGCCTCGGTCGAGGGCGCTCGACCGAACAGCCGGTCCACGGCGAACCCGTTGGGACGCACCGTCACCCACGACATCGACCGCGCCGAGATCAACAGGATCAGGCCAGCGGTCGCCAGCACCGCCGCCTTCGCGTGGTCACGGCCGAACCGGCTGCCGTCGGCTGCTTCCTCGGCAGTCGAGATGATCTTCACGGCGCACATCCTGACAGCGCACGGGAACACCGTCCACCCCGTCGAACCGCCTTCGAGGTACGGCTACCACTACCCCGAACCGGCGGTCTGCCGGTAGTGCGCCGGGCACCCTCGTACTGGTCTGCTCGACGGTATGAACCTCACCCGTAGTGGCCGCGTCGCCGCGCTCTGCTGGGCGGCGGCCGCACCGATCTTCCTCGTGGCAAGTCTGATCACCGGACTGCGGTGGCGCGAGCCGACCTACAGCTGGGCCACCCACAACATCAGCGACCTCGGCAACGCCCACTGCGGGACCTGGGACACCACCCGACCCCGGTTCGTCTGCTCGCCCTGGCATCCACTCATGAACGCCGCGATGCTGGCCACCGCCGTTCTGCTCGCCGCCGGGCTGCTGCTGACCTGGCGGCTCCTCGGCCGGGGCGGCATGGTGCGCTCGGCGCAGATCCTCCTGCTGCTGGCCACCGGCGGTTATGCCCTGGTGGCTCTCAATCCCGCCGACGTCGACGAGAACCGGCACGTCCTCGGCGCTTTCCTGATCATGAGCACGGGTAACGTCGGCCTGCTCCTCGCCGGCTTCGCGCCGAACTCCACGGTGCTCGGCCGGTGGCGACGGTTCTCCCTCGCCGCCGGGCTCACCGCGCTGGTCGGGACCGTGCTGTTCGTCGCCCAGCAGGGCACCGGCATCGGGGTGGGCGGCATGGAACGAGTAGCCGTGCTGCCCTTCCCCCTCTGGGCCTGCTGCCTCGGAGTCCTCCTCGCCGAGACCCCCCACCCCCGCGATCTTGCACTTTCTGCGCCTGCATAAGGGGCATTCCACGCAGAAGGGCAACCGAAACTGCAAGATCGAGGAGAGTGGGGGCTAGCGGGCGTCGATCTCGTTGATCTTCTCGGCGCCGAAGGTCTCGCGCAGTAGGCGTACCGCCTGCTCCTCGCTCGACTCCCGGGCGGTCTTCTCATCGATGATCTCGTCGAGCGGCTCGTCGCCCGGGTCGAACCCCTCAAGGGCCGGGGCCGGTGCAGCGCCGCCGGGTCGGCCGGCCCGCGCCGGGCCGTCGAAGTCCGGGTCGTAGGGCGGCTCGCCGGCCCATTCGGCGTCCGCGACAGGCCGGGTTGCCGCTCCGGTACGCGCACCCCGCCCCGCCGCCGCCGCGCGAGCTGCGGCGATGGCGCTGCTCACCGGGGCGCCACCGGCTGTCGCCGGCTGCCGTGTCGCAGGTGTCGAGTTACCCCGTCCGCCCGGCTTACCGCCACCGGCCGCCGCCGCGGGACCGCCCGAACCGCCTGGCCCGGTGCCGTTCGCCCCAGCGCCGTTGGTGCTGACACCGCCGTTCGCGACGCTGCCGTTCGGGCCGGCGCCGTTGGTGCCGCTCCCGTTGGTGCCGCTGCCGTTCGCGCCGGTCGAGGGCGGCACGGAGTGGGAGTTCGATTCGGTTCCGGCCAACGCGCCACCGGGGCGGGCGGCCTCCGGCCAGTCCTCGTCGTCGGTAGCCTCGGAGACCGGGGCGGCACCGCCGGGGCGGGCCGCTTCCGGCCAGTCACCGTCGTCGTCCGCCGCCGTGGCGGACGACGCTGCGCCCTGCCCACCAACTCCGTGACCACCGGAGCCCGCGCCGACACCGCCGGGCGAAGCCGAGCCGGCCGCGCCGGTCGGGCTCGCCGCGGTGGACAGCGCGGTCGTCGGACCGGCAGCAGCGGTCGAGGCGTTGGCCGCCGCACTCCCCGGCCCGACGGCGTTCGAGCCAGATTCTGCGCTGAGGCCTGCGGGATTCGAGCTTGGCGCGGGGTTCGAGCGCGACCCGGGATTCGAGCCGAACTCGGCGTTCGAGCTGGGCGCATTTGAGCTGGGAGCGCCGTTCGAGCCAGGCGCGTTCGAGCCAGGCGCGTTCGAGCCAGGCGCGTTCGAGCCAGGCGCGTTCGAGCTGGGCGCGTTCGAGCCAGGCCCGTTCGAGCCGGGCGCGGCGTTCGAGCCAGGCGCGTTCGAGCTGGGCCCAGTTGGCGGCGCGCTCGTCGGGGCGGCAGCCGGCGGCGTGGCGGGTCGGGCCGGTGCGGTGGGCTGGGAGCGCGGCGGGCCGGACAGCGACGTGCCGCCCCGCTCGCCGGCCACCTCGCAGCGGATCTGCCAACGCCCGCCCAACTCCTCGTAGAGCGCGTCGGTCAGCACCGCCGAGTGATCGGCCATCATCTTGGCCAGCACGGACGACTTCACGGTCAACACCAGCATGTCGCCGTCGAGTTCGCGGACCACCGCGTCACGCATCAGGGCGGCGATCCGCTTGTTGGTCCGGTTGACCTTGCCGACCACGTCGGGCCAGACCCGGCGCACCGCGACCGCGTCCAGCGCAGGGGCTGGCGCATCCGGGCGTGGTGGCGCGGGGGTCGCCGGGTCGGGCAGCACGGCCGACGGCGGTACCACCCGACGCGGGGTCGCCGAGCCGGTGCCCGGTCCGGCGGGCGAGACGGGCGCGGTCCGGTCAGCGGAAGTGGGGGCCGCCGTCGACGCGCCGGGCGACGCCGGGATCGGGGAGTCCGCACCCGAGGGCGCGTGCGAGCCTCGGACGCCCGAGGCGGCAGCGTCCGGGCCGGCAGCACCGGAGGCGGTCGTGCCGACAGCAGCCGAGCCGGCAACACCGGCAGCATCCGAGGCGGCCGAGCCTGGAGTACGTGCGGTTCGCGGGGCCGGGGACACCGTCGGGTCGACATCCCACGGCGGTGCGGAGGTCGGGGCATCGGCGGGTGCGGGGTGTGCGGCAGCCGGGACCGGAGGGGCGTGCTGTGGGCGTACCCCTGGGGTTGTCGCTGGCGCGGCGGCCGACGGCGCGTCGGTGCCGCCCAGGGTGAGCCGGCGTTCCATCCGTTCGAGGCGCTGGAGGAGGCCACCGGTGGAATCGTCCACGCCGGGGAGCAGCATCCGGGCGCAGATCAGCTCCAGCAGCAGCCGGGGCGCGGTGGTGCCGCGCATCTCCACCAGGCCGTCGTGGACGATGTCGGCGCAGCGGGAGAGCGTGCCCGGGCCGAGCTGGGCGGCCTGGGCGGCCATCCGCTCGATCTGGTCGGCGGGGCCGTCGATGAGGCCCTTCGTGGCGGCGTCCGGCACCTGCTGGATCACGATGAGGTCGCGCAGCCGTTCCAGCAGGTCGGAGGCGAACCGGCGCAGGTCGTGCCCGGCCTCGGCGACCCGGTCGACGGTGGCGTACGCGGCGGCGCCGTCCCCGGCGGCCAGCGCGTCGCACATCTCGTCGATCAGCGCGGCGTCGGTGACGCCGAGCAGCGCGGCGGCCCGGGCGTAGGTGACCCCCTCCTGCCCGGCGCCGGCGATGAGCTGGTCGAGCACCGAGAGGCTGTCCCGCATGCTGCCGCCACCGGCGCGCACCACCAGGGGGAAGACCGCCGGCTCGATGGTGACGCCCTCGGCCTGGGTGAGCTGTTCGAGGTACGGGCGCAGCACCTTCGGTGGGAACAGCCGGAACGGGTAGTGGTGGGTCCGCGAGCGGATCGTGCCGAGGACCTTCTCCGGCTCGGTGGTGGCGAAGATGAACTTGACGTACTCCGGCGGCTCCTCGACCAGCTTGAGCAGGGCGTTGAAGCCCTGCGTCGAGACCATGTGCGCCTCGTCGATGATGTAGATCTTGAAGCGGCTGCGGGCCGGCGCGAAGAACGCCTTCTCGCGCAGCTCGCGGGCGTCGTCGACACCACCGTGGCTGGCCGCGTCGATCTCGATGACGTCGATCGAGCCGGCACCGTCGGTGGTCAGCGAGCGGCAGGACTCACACTTGCCGCACGGCTCGGGAGTGGGGCCCTGCTCGCAGTTGAGCGAACGGGCCAGGATGCGGGCGCTGGAGGTCTTGCCGCAGCCGCGTGGGCCGGAGAAGAGGTAGGCGTGGTTGAGCCGCCCGCTACGCAGGGCCTGCGACAACGGCTCGGTGACCTGCTCCTGGCCGATCATCTCGGCGAAGGTGCGCGGTCGGTACTTGCGGTAGAGCGCCAGCGTCACGCGTCCCGCCTCCTCTCGACCGAGCCATTCTGCGCCGGTCTGGCGCGGGTGACCACCCACCCCGCCGGGACGTCTGGGCCCACGGGCTTGATCGACTCGGCTTCCTGGAAATCGGGGTGTCCAGATGCCCGGGATGCCCCGACAGCACGGATGTCGGTGTGGATCGAGGCCCGGAGACAAAAAGGCCTCCCGTGCACCCGGCAGAGCTCGCTTATCCTTGCTGCCTTCCGGCCCTGGGGAGGTTCACGAGATACCGCCGCACGGGAGGTGACGCCAACCCTACCCGACGGCCCGTCGATCTTCAGGGGGTGGTGGGGTGTCACGGTCGGCGGGGGCCTGTATCCTGGCTCGCGGAGGATTCGCCTAGAGGCCTAGGGCGCACGCTTGGAAAGCGTGTTGGGTTTACACCCTCACGAGTTCGAATCTCGTATCCTCCGCTCGTCTGAGCAGCACGAACGTCAGGGCCGGCCCCAACGAGGGTCGGCCCTTCGTCGTCTCGACGGTCACGCTCGCCTCAGTGGCCGGTTCCGCCTGGTAGCCCAACCGGCCTACCTACGGCCAGCGAGGCCCAAGCAGCAAAGGGCCGCGAGCCGCCGGGGTACGGGTGATCGGCTACGCACATCGGCCGCACAAGGTCGAGACATCTCGCACTGCGGGTGCGGACGTCGTGATCGCCAACAGGCAGAACGGCGCCTTGCTCTTTTGGACCGTGGAGACACAACCACCGTGCTGTAGAGGGCGCATGTCGCATCCGTGTCGTCGCACCTGCACTGACCGGCTTTCTTGCTGGTCAGCACCCTATTTGGCGTGATCTCGAAGCCTGTAAGTGGCGGGTTGCTCCTAATCGACCACGAAGGGCAGGTACCCCTAGGCTGCGTGAGCTCGGCGACCGACCGACAATCAAGGTTGTCGCTATGGCGGTATCAACGAGCAAGAGCTCAGATCGTCGACAGGACGCAACGATGACGCAGAACACTGCAACCCTTCTGGCGGCGTGCATCGCAGCTGCTGCCGCAGCGCTGACACTCGTCTCGAATCTCCTGGGAGCGAGACGCGCCGAAATGAGAGCTGTACATCGGTCGTATCTGACGCCGCTGCTGCCCGACCTCGGCGAGGGAATCCACTCGTGCGTCGCGACTGCGAATATCCTTCGTAGGCGCGCGGTTGAGGGCGGAACGCGGCAGACATGGATAGAACGCGGTGCCGAAGGAGCAAAGAAGATAAAGGCGGCGCGGCCCAAGTTGCGATATGTGCTGCATGGCTTGGACGAACCGCTTCGCACGTTGTCTCGAGCGCCTGAATGGGTAGCCACCTATCGCAATGTTCCCGGCACCAATGCTGACGAGCTGTTAAAGGCATTCTCAGACTTGGCAAATTACGTTCATAAGGTGATTAGGCGGTCATATAGACGAGGGCTACCGCCAACATTCTGGCAGCGACGGAGCCTGAGCCGGCGAACCTCGACCGTTCGGATGCTGTGGGAGGCCCGCTTCGAGGCAGTGGCTGGCAGCAAACATCAATAGCTATCCAGCCCGCCAATCACAGTGCAGCGGCTCGCTCCGGCGAGGTGAAGGCCTGCCCTGCGTGGTGCCTTCCTCGACTTCGCGCTCGTTCTCTCGCACCCAGGACTGGAGCGGGCAGGCTGGAAAGCGTGTTGGGTTTACACCCTCACGAGTTCGAATCTCGTATCCTCCGCTCGTGGAGCATGATCGACGCCCGGCAGACCGATAACAGGTCGGCCGGGCGTCGTCGTTGTGGTGTCATCGATGCCGTGGCTGATTCGACCTGGCAGTGGGACGAGACCTTGTACGCCGGCAGCGCCCGGCACTACAGCGTCGGCCGGTGGCCGTACCCACCCGCAACCGCAGAGGCCATCGGCACCGCACTCGACCTGGACGGCACCGGCCGGCTCCTGGATGTGGGCTGCGGTCCCGGGTCGTTGACGCTGCTGCTCGCGCCCCTGTTCGAGACGGCGATCGGGGTCGACGCCGACCGGGACATGCTCACCGAGGCACAGCGCCGGGCCGGCGAGGTCGGTGCCACGAACGTCGAGTGGCGGCACCTGCGGGCCGAGGAGTTGCCGGCCGACCTGGGTACGTTCCAGGTGGTCACCTTCGCCCAGTCGTACCACTGGATGGACCGACCGCTGGTGGCCCGGCGGGTCCGCGACATGCTCGCGCCCGACGGGGCGTGGGTCCACGTCGGCGCCAACACGCACCAGGGCGTGGCCGGCGACGACGATTTGCCATACCCGCGGCCGCCCTGGGCGGGGATCGACGAGCTGGTCGCGCGCTATCTGGGGCCGGTCCGTCGGGCTGGCCAGGGATCACTGCCCTCCGGCACCTCCGGCGGCGAGGGGGAGATCATGCTCGCGGCGGGATTCTCCGGTCCCGCCCGACTCACCGTGGAGCAGGGCATGGTCGTGGAACGGTCGGTGGACGAGGTCGTCGCGGCGGTGTTCTCCCTGTCCAGCTCAGCGCCGCACCTGTTCGGCGATCGATTTCCGGCGTTCGAGGCGGACCTGCGCGAGCTGTTGTCGGCAGCGACACGGCACGGTCTCTTCGCCGAGCGGCCACGCGATGTCGACATCGTGATCTGGCGACCCTGACGACCGCCTCGGCCGGCGCGGACCGCTCAGCCACGGACCCCTCGACCTCGGGGCGGCAGAGAACCGCTCAGCCACGGGCGCGGGCCCAGGCGCGGGGCCGCACATCCGGTGCACGTGGTGCCCAACCCGGTCGGCGCGTACGCCGGCCTGAACGGGCCCTTCGTGATCGCGCACAGCCACGACCACCGGGTCGCCGGCTACCTCGACAACCAACTCCAGGGACAAGTCGCTAACGACCCGGACGACATCGCGGCCATGATGGCGGCATGGGAAAACGTGCGCGGCGAGGCGCTGTCGCACCGGCAGTCGGTCGAGCTGATGACGGAAGTGGCGGAATCATGGAGTTGAACGGCGCGCGGTGGCGCAAGAGCACCCGCAGCAGCGGCAACGGCGGCGCATGTGTCGAGGTCGCCGACAACCTGCCCGGTGTGGTCGGCGTACGGGATTCGAAGGACCCGACCGGCCCGGCGCTCGCCTTCGCGCCGGTGGCCTGGCGGGCGTTCGTGGCCCAGCTCGCCCGACACGCCTGACCGCACTGCGCACACACGTCGCGGTACTGCCGTCCCCTCGGGCGCTCCTCGTCGCTTCCCCTACCGGGGCAGGGGAAGCGACGGAAGACGGGGATCAGCGTCGTTGCATGCCGAACTGCGGCAGGGACTCCATCCGCAGCGGCTCGCGGACGTACAGCTTGCCGTCCGTGTCCACGCTGACCTCCATGGGCTCGGCGGAGAGACTGTCCGCGCCCGCGCGCTCGAACACCGCCTTCGAATCCACGACGACGTCGGCGCTGTCGTGGACGGCGAAGAGGTGGGTGGGGAGCCCGGAGCGGGACATGCGAGCGTAGATCTCCACTCGCTTGCCGCCAGCAGGACTGTCTGTGATCTTGACATAGCCTCGATCAGTGGGCGGTTGGGACACGATGCTTCTCCTTGTCACCGTTGGCAGCCGGACGCTGCCCGTCCTGCCAATCCGATAGTGGCGAAGGCCTTCCCTTCGCCGAACCGAACAGCACGCTGAGCCAGTCGCCGTCGAAGCCGAAGACTCCGCAGGAGGTTTGGATACCTCGGGTTCCCGGCACCCGGACCGCCCGGACGTGCTCCTTGACCTCTCCCATGTCGTACAAGGCGTGCAGGTCCGACCAGAGAGAGATGCTCTGCACTACGCGATCACGCCAGTTGAGAATCAGGTGTACGCCGAGAAAGCCGTCGGCCTTGGCGTACACGTTGCGCTTCAACTGGCGGTGGAGCCTCCAGATCAGCAGCATGTTGGGAAAGGTGCGGCAGGCGAAGGCCGTGACGACCACAGCCCCGCCCGGCTTTTCCGGAGGGCGATACCTTTCGTGAGTTCGTTCAGTCACTGCCACCCCATCGCCAGGTAGAGGGCCAGTCCGACCGCGACCAGGCCGGACATGAACCGCGCTGGCCGGATCAGGTTGCCGTTGATGCGATCGAAGAACCGCGGATGGGTCAGCACCAGTCCGCTGCGGTGGAGCGTCAGAAGGGCGACGCCGATACCGAAGAGGGCGTTCGTCACGAGCACCGCCACCGCCACCGCTGCCGGGGGCTGGGTGAGGACGACTCCCGCCAGCCCGATCCAGATCAGGGACGTCGTCTTCTGCGTGGTGACGTACAACCCCAGGTCGTACGCCCAGACGAGACCCAACTGCCAGGGTCCCAACTGACCGGCGAACCGCTGCGGCACCTGCCGCCAGACGTGGGGAGTCCGGTTGAGGAAGTCAGCGACGCCGAAGAACACCAGCAGGACGAGCAGCGCCACCAGCCGAACCGCCTCCGGCAACAGGAGGCTGAGAAATGACAGCGCCGCCAGAGCGAGAGCGACAGTCACCGCGGAGGCGATCATCCCCACCGCGAAACCCCAGAGGAACCTGCGTCCACTCCTCCGATCGCTGTTCATCATCGGGTTGGAGACCCCAACCATGGAACGGCCTCAAGGGCTGAGCAGTTGCAACAGGGCACCCGCCCCCGCGAGCAACACCCAGATGGCCATCGTCGAATCCCGGCCTCAGGCCGACCGGGAGCTGTCGCAGTAGTACGCCGACTTGACGTTGGCGGTGCCGCTGGAGTTCTTGACCTCGCAGCATCCGCAGGTCCGGGTCGAGGTCGAGCAGTACCACGTGTAGTACCGGGGGCTGTTGATGCAGGTGCTGTACGAGACGGACGGAACGAAGGACAGGTGGCAACACCCGATGTTGTAGGTGGCGCTTGCCCGCTCCGGTGAGCCGAAGAGGACCGCCGAGGTGGCGAGAGCGCTGGCCCCGATGGTGCCCAGGAAACGCCTCCTGGGCCCGCTCGCCCGTTTCGGATCGTGCTGTTCGTGACCACTGTGCTTACGCATGTGAATCCTCTCTGTCTCGCTCGACCGGACGGTCGAGAAGCTCGTTCAACGCGGCGGCGGAGCTGAACGTGTGCGCGGTGACCAGCGCGCCGCGGTTGAAGACCAGAACGCTGGGACTGATGTCGACCGCGAGGTTCTTGGTCAGCCATTCGCCGCCCACGTCGATCGAATGCGGAAATTCGCTGATCACCGAGCTCTCCGCGACGAACTGCTGCCCGTCGGCCAACGACGGTGCCGGGACGATGACCGCGACATCGGGCGGAAGAGAGAGTTGTCCGGTGGCGCCGGCGGCGATGCGTCGGCAACTGCTGCAACTGGTGCTCAGCACGACCAACGCCGCGAATTCGCGGGTGGCGAGATGGGTGATGTCGTCCGGCCAGATCTGCGGTGCCGTGCCGAGAGCGGCGTTGTCGATGGGTGTGGCCACGTCGACCACGTCTTCCTGCGGGACCCTGGAGGACAGCTCGCCCATCATCGCGAACAGCCCGACGACCGCAACGGTGAGAACGAACAGGGCAATCGACAAGATCAGCTCGAACATCGGCTCTCCTACTGGGGGAAGGGCTGAAGGTGCCGTCGCAGCGGCTGGACGAGGTTGGCCCGCCAGCGGATCAGGTTCGCCACCAGGGCACCGATACAGGCCGCCACGATCAGGGCCGCGTTGTCGGCACGGGTGTCGGTCTGCCCGTACGCCAGCAGCGCCGATACCGCGAGCAGCACCGTGCCGAACAACAACTGCCGCATTCCGAGCGGGCGGCCCTGACTGCCGCCGAAGCACCCGCAGGCCATGGTGACGCGGCGCAGGCGGGCCATCAGCGCGAAGGCGGCGATCCCGGCACCGAGGAGCGCGGAGAGGACCAGGCCGTACGCGTCGTCCGGCAGACCGACGAGGAGTAAGGCCGTCACGATCTCGCCGAAGGCAATCGCCCGGGCGGAGTTGTCCGTCCAAAGACTGTGACTGTCGTCGATGCGAAGAGTGGCGCGCAGCGTACGTGAGAACTGCTGCGGGGCAAACAATTTGGCACCGC
Source organism: Micromonospora sp. NPDC005174 (assembly GCF_040608495.1). Classification (NCBI taxonomy): domain Bacteria; kingdom Bacillati; phylum Actinomycetota; class Actinomycetes; order Micromonosporales; family Micromonosporaceae; genus Micromonospora; species Micromonospora sp. NPDC005174. The sequence continues at coordinate 192,386 of NZ_JBEXIJ010000009.1, forward strand.
CCGCGTGCAGAAAGAGCGCTGCCACCAGAATTCGAACGCCTAAGACCGCCGCTTCACTCATGGAGCGCCCCCGAAACATCGGTGCAGCTGCACGGGAATACGGACGGCAAAGGAGCCAGTACCATAAGTACATCCCCGTGCTCCAGCGATACTTCCGCATGTATCGATCTCTCGTCAAGGGTCGGCCGCCTCGCGGGTACGCTTCGAGGATCGACGTCGGCGCAGCCAGAACCGTCGTACACATGTTCTATCCACAGGTTGTGGACGGCGGAGGGTCCGATGGGTTACCAGCTCAGCGCCGTCGTCGCGGATGCCGACCTGCTCCGCGAGCAGACCGCCGAGCTGGACCACGCGGTCCTCGGCGAACTGCGCCAGGACTTCGCGCTACTGCCGGTCACCCCGCAGTTGGTGGTGGAACTGACCGGGTCACTGCCGGACTTCGCGGCGGACGATCCCAGCGCCGAGCAACCGTTCGGGCTGGTGTTGTCGCCGCCGCTGGCCGACAGGCTGGCACACTGGTCGCGGTCGGGGCCTCTGGCGTACCTGGAGGCGGAGTTCGGCGCAGGCATCGGCCGCCAGGCGGCGGCGGTGTGGCTGGGCGGCACGCTGTCCTGGGGTCCGCGCTTCGACGATGTCCTCGACGCGCCCCGCAGGCAGTGGCCGATCAACGAGGCGCTGCTTCAGCTCGGCGTCGAGCGGGGCGCGTGGATCGATCCGTTCGCCGAGGTCGGGTTGCATCTGGAGCGCAACACCGAGGGCTGGCTGGCCCACGGGCGGCGTCGACTCAGCGCCGACTACTGGGACGAGCTGGTCGAACAGTGGGAAAATCAGTAATCCGTCGTCGGGCAGCAACCTGAGCGGCCCCGTTCCGTTGGGGACTGGGGGATTCCATGAAATTGCGACAATTCGCGTTTATTGCCATGCTGCTGACTGCTGCCTCGATCGCGGGCAGCGGCGCGCCGTCGCCCGGCCCGATGCCGGCGCACCGGCCCGCCGGCAACGTCGAGGTCATCGACCTCAACGGTCTGCGCAACATCGAGTTCGGCGACACCGAGGCCGAGCTGACCCGCCGGGGCATCCTGCGTACCGACCTGGACGCCTGCGGACCGGTGCTCGCCGGCCACGACACGGTCAGCCCCGTCTTCGTCGAGGACAAACTGGTGCTGCTGTGGGTCGGTGACCCGATGCGGACACCGGAGGGGATAACGGTCGGCTCGCCCGTCGAGGACGTCTGGGCCCGCTACCCGTCGGTGACCCGGCTGCCCGCTCCACAGGGGACGCATCGGCTCGACGGGCTCCTTGCCCGCAGCGACGACCGCGCGTACCTGTTCCTGCACGACGGACGCACGGTCCGAAAAACGATCGCGGGGTACGCCGACTGGGCGCGCCGCCTCTTCAACGAGGGCGCCGGCCCCTGCTGACCCGCCTCGGCCTGACCGGGCGGCCGGTCCACGTGGAACGACCGCCCGGTCAGATGTCAGCCGCGCAGCGACCGCCAGAAGTCGTACGAGTGCTCTGCCGCGAAGTCCGTGGTGCCCGACCCGCCATCGCCGGCCAGGACCCGCACGTACCCGGCACGGTCGCGCAACCGGGGCCACCCGGGCCGACCCGTCCGGGCGAAGTCGCTCCAGGCGCGGACCATCTCGCCGGAGAGCCGCCGCTGGGTGGGCGTGAGCGCCTCGGCGTAGTCGACGTCGAACAGGTACGGCAGTTCGGCGCAGTGGTACGCGCCGGTCGGGAAGGTAGGCGTCGGCCCCTCGGCGAAGAACGGCGCATCCTCGTCGGCGAACTCGTACACGTACGTCGGTACCGTCCGGGCGAACGCCAGCGCGGCCGAGTAGATCGGTTCCGCGTACGCCTGATCGGTCCACACGGCCCCCAACGCCTCGCTGGCGGAGCGCGTGTCGTCGCTCGGATAGCGGGTCAGGATCTCCTCCGCCCGGTCGCCGAACATCGTCCGTACCTGCTCGCGGTACTGGTCGTCGGTGAGCGGGCACGATTCGGGCGCCTGCCCGGGCGCGGGCGGCTCGGGGCAGTTCATCCCGCTGCGTTCCATCCCCCACACCTGGAGCGTGGACTCGTCGCGGTTCGTCCCGGTCAACACGGGCACCGGGTGTAACCGGCCACTGACCAGCGCGTCCGCCGGATCCACCGGCAGAGTGCCACCGTCGACCACCGGGCCCAGGTCGACGCCCGCGCCCGGATAGCCGACCGCGTCGACAAGCGTGGCGGCGTCCCGCCCCCGCAGGCAGGCGGCGAGCGTTCCGGGGTCGGTGCAACCCACCCGCCGGGCGACCTCCCGCGCGGCCTCGACCGCCTCCGCCCGGGTCTGAACGGGGTTGGCGCACGAGTTGCGGGGTGGCGGCGCTCGTCCGACCGTGAGCGCTCAGGCCGGGTTGTCCGCCGTCGCGGAGCGCCGCGCCCCGGAGACGGCCGCGAACCCGGTGAGCGCGATCTCCGCCGTCTGCCGCAGCTCCTCCCGAGGGACCCCGGCGGCGGCGTGGATCGCCTGTCCCTCGGTGACGCTCATGACGAATCGGGCGAGCGCGGCCGGGTCGGCGTCGGCTTGCAGATCACCTTCGACGACGGCACGGGCGAACCGGTCGGCGAGTGCCCGCTCGCCGGCCAGGCGGCTCGCGGCGAGGAACTCGGCCACCGGGGCGTTCTCGCTGGAGCAGGCGGTGCCGCCCTGGATCGACAGGCAGCCGGCCGGACGGTCAGGGCGGGTCACGGCGAGCACGTTCTCGCGCAGGAGCGTGGCGACCACGTCGTAGGCGGTGGATTGGGCGATCGCGTGCCGCGCGTACCCCATGTCCTGTTCGGCATAGCGGGCCACGGCCTTGCGGAACAGCTCCTCCTTGCTCCCGAAGGCGGCGTAGAGGCTCGGTTTGTTGATGCCCATGGCGGCGGTGAGGTCGCTCATCGAGGCGCCCTCGTACCCCTGACGCCAGAACACCTCAAGCGCGCGCTCCAGCGCCTCGTCGACGTCGAAGCCGCGTGGACGCCCTCGCACTGGCACTGTCCCCCACCTCCGGCAGCCATCCTACCCACCGACGAAACCGATCGGTACAGAAATTTGCGGAGCAGGTCAGGACGTTGCTACGGTCATATCCGTACCGCTCGGTACACAATCTGCGAAGGAGATCGATCGTGGGACAGCTCGACGGCAGGACCGCTCTCGTCACCGGCGGCACCACGGGCATCGGCCTGGCCACCGCCCGCCGCTTCGCGGCCGAAGGCGCGTACGTCTTCGTCACCGGTCGCCGCAAGGGCCCGCTGGACGAGGCGGTGAGCAGCATCGGCGCCAACGCGACAGGCATCGTCAGCGACGTTGGCAACCTCGACGACCTGGACCGGGTGATGCGGACCATCGAGGAGCGCGGCGCAGGGCTGGACGTGGTGTTCGCCAACGCCGGCGGCGGCGAGTTCCGTCCGCTCGACTCGATCACGGTCGAGCACGTCGCCAACACCTTCGACACCAACGTCTACGGCACCATCTTCACTGTGCAGAAGGCGCTGCCCCTGCTCAACGAGGGTGCCTCGGTCGTGCTGACCGGCTCGACGGCGGCAGTCAGCGGCATCCCGGCCTTCGGCGTCTACGCCGCCTCCAAGGCCGCCATCCGCTCGTTCGGCCGCACCTGGGCCGTCGAGCTGATGGACCGGAAGATCCGGGTCAACACCCTCGTTCCCGGCTCCACCGAGACTCCCGGGCTCGCGGGCCTGGCACCCAGCGCCGCGGAGTCGTCCGCCCTGCTCGAGACCATCGCGTCCACCGTGCCCATGGGCCGGCTGGCCCACCCGGACGAGATCGCAAACGCGGCGCTCTTCCTCGCGTCCGACCAGAGCAGCTTCATGACCGGCAGCGAGATGTTCGTCGACGGCGGCGAAACGCAGCTCTGACGCAGGAACGCCCGGCCGATCCGCAAGGATCGACCGGGCGTTCTCGCATCTCACGAGCGGTGGCGGAGGGATTTGAACCCTCGGAGGGCGTTAACCCTCACACGCTTTCGAGGCGTGCTCCTTAGGCCACTCGGACACGCCACCGCCGACGAGGGTACAGGACCACCGGTTCGGACGCCGAACCGGTATCGCCCGAGCCGGCCTGGCAGGATCTTTGCCATGAGTACGCACATCGGCGCGAAGCCGGGCGAGATCGCCGAGCGGGTCCTGATGCCGGGCGACCCCCTGCGGGCCAAGTGGATCGCGGAGACCTACCTCGAGGGCGCGACCTGCTACTCGACGGTTCGGGGCATGCTGGGCTTCACCGGCCGTTGGAACGGTGTCGAGGTCTCCGTCCAGGGCTCCGGCATGGGCATGCCGTCGGCCTCCATCTACGCCCACGAGTTGATCAACGAGTACGGCGTGAAGACGCTGATCCGGGTCGGTTCCTGCGGCGCCCTCAGCACCGACCTGCAACTGCGCGACGTGGTCGCGGCGATCGGGTCGTCGACCGATTCGAACATGAACCGGATGCGCTTCGACGGGCTGATCGACTACGCACCGGTGGCCGACTTCGGGCTGCTGCGTACCTCGGTCGAGGTGGCCGAGCGGCGCGGCATCACGATGCACGTCGGACCGATCCTGGCGGCGGACGCCTTCTACACCGACCGGCCGGACCTCTACGACAGGCTCGCCGACTACGGGGTGCTGGCGGTGGAGATGGAGTCGGCGGCGCTCTACACGATCGCGGCCCGGTTCAAGGCACGGGCGCTGACCGTGCTGACCGTCAGCGACCACATCAAGACCGGCGAGAAGACCACGTCGGAGGAGCGGGAGCAGACCTTCAGCCAGATGGTCGAGATCGCCCTCGACACGATCATCGCCTGACGCGACCGGGGGCCGCGCGCCGCGGAGAGCGTGATGACTCACAGGCATCAAGATGCCCCAGAGTCATCACGCTCATTCGGGTGCGGACCCCGCCGGACCGCGGTACGACCACGCCGCGAGCGGCCCGGCCACGGCACGCGCGCCGCGTCAGCGGAAGAAGGCGCGCAGCACGGCGGCGGTCTCGGTTTCCAGCACACCGCCGTACACCTCGGGACGGTGGTTGAGCCGGCGGTCGCGCAGCACGTCCCAGAGCGAGCCGGCCGCGCCCGTCTTGGGTTCCCACGCGCCGAAGACGACGGTGGAGACCCGGGCCAGCACCAACGCGCCCGCGCACATCGTGCACGGTTCCAGCGTGACCACCAGGGTGCAGCCGTCCAGCCGCCACTCGCCGGTCCGCTCGGCCCCCCGACGCAGGGCCAGCACCTCGGCGTGGGCTGTGGGGTCGCCGGTCAGCTCCCGCTCGTTGCGACCGATCGCCAACTCGGTGCCGTCCGGGCCGTAGAGGACCGCACCCACGGGAATGTCGTCGACGCCGCCGCTGGGGATCGCCGGATCGGTGACGGCGACCTCTAGGGCCCGGCGCATCCACAGCTCGTGCCGTTGCCGTCGCCCGATCTCGCCGGGGTCGGCCAGGCCCTCGTGGGCCCCCGGTCCGGCACGCCGCACCGCTCCGGGCGTCGGCTGTCCCGGCCGGATCATCTCCAGCGCGGGGTCGGTGGCATCGGCGGGCTCAGACCTCACGCAACTCCTCGACCTCGTCGACGCAGCCGAGCACCTCGCAGATCTCGGCGGTGACGTCCGCCGGCAGCATTCCGTCGTGGCCGCAGAGCGTCAGCAGCTTCTGCGCGGAGATGCCCAGGTTGGCGAGCAGATCGGCATCGCCCACCGGGTCGGCCTCCGGGTCGACGGCCGGCTGCTCGCTCTCCTCGTCGCCGCTCGTGGCGGGGCGCGGCTCGTCGTCGCCATCGAGCCCGGTCACGGACGTCTTCAGGTCACCGACCAGCAGTTGCCCGAGCCGGGACTCCTCGGCGTACGCCGAGTCCGACCCGAAGACCCGCAGGTCCTCACCCTCGTCGAGACGCAGGATCACCAGGTACGCGTCGTCGGCCTCGACGAACAGCAGCGACACCGCGGCTTCCTGGTCCACGTCGCGCAGCCGGTCGGCGACCTCGTCGATGTCGGTGGCGCCCCGCAGGTTGACCTCGGCGGCAGTCCAGCCACTGTCGTCACGCACCACGGCCGCAGCGAAGTACGACACGGTTCCCCCAAAAGCCCTCGGCACAGCGCCGACTCGTCAAGGGTGCACGTTAGCCGGTCGGGTCGGCAGGCGACCGGTCAACGCCCCGAGACGCCGGCCAAACATGACAAAGTCGAATCAGCCGACCACTCGACGGCGGGTGGCAATGAGTTGGCGTAGACGCTCGGTGCGCTGTCGCTGCGGCCGGCTGCGCTGGCGTACCGCCCGCGCGCCCGCCAACTCGGCGAGCAGCTGGAGGCGGCGGCGGTTGCGATCCGGGTCCTGCCGCGGGGTGGTCCAGGCCATAGTGCCGAGAGTGCCGAGTCTCGGCGGCCACGTCAAGACGGCGTTCGCAACGCAGTCAACCGGGCACGCGGCGCAGTCGTCGGCGCCCGATCCGGGCCGATCGGAACCCGCTCACCAGAGCGGCCAGTCGCCGCTCGTCGCCCAGCGCACCGCCACCACGGCGGCGGCGATGCTCCAGCCGCCGGCGGTGACGATGGCGACTCCGGTGGCCACTCCACGATCGCCGCAACGGACCAGCACCAGTGCGGTCAGCCAGGCCAGCAGGCCGGCCACCGCCGTCCACCACGCGTAGCTGACCACGTCGGTGCCGAGGAGTCCGAACAGCAGGAGCCAGGCGGCCGCCGCTCCGCCGCCGGAGGCGACACCGCCGCCGGTGATCGGGTGCGGTTCGCGGTAGGTGGGCCTGGTCGGTGGTCCGGCCGGGAAGAGCCCCGACGGGGTACGCGACACCGGCCGCGCGGCGCCCGGCTCCGGGAAAGGGTCGGGTTGGGCGATGCTCACCGGCTGCTCTCCCTCACGCGCGTCGCTCGTACCCACGGTACCGGTCTGTCAGGATGACCGAATGCCCTCGCCGACGATCGGCCGCCGCGTGCGTCCGGCGTACCCGATCCTGTTGCTGCTCGCCCCGATGCTGGCCGCCGGCTGCGCGACGACCCGGCCCGGGGTGCCGCCGGACGGCGTCGCCGCGCCGTCGCCGTCGGCGGTCTGGGCGACCGGTGAGCAGCCGGCGGCCCCGACGGTCGCGCCGACCACGACCCGCCCGGCAAGCCCGACTCCGTCGCCGGCCAAGCCGTCGTCGAGCGCGCCCCGCGCCGGGGTCCGGCATGTCTTCCCGGTACGCGCCGGCAACGTGGACTACCACACGACGCACGGGGCGTACCCGGCGACGGACGTGTTCGCCAACTGCGGTGAGCCCTTCGTGGCGGTGACCGACGGCAAGGTGCTGGAGGTGAGTCGCGTCGACAGATACTCCAAGAGCGGGCCGCAGGGCCCGGACAACGGCGGCCTGTCGGTGTCGCTGCTCGGCGACGACGGGGTGCGCTACTACGGCTCGCACCTGAGCGTCGTCTCATCCGGGGTCGACGCGGGGGTGCGGGTTCGTGCCGGCCAGCAGCTCGGCAAGGTGGGCCGGACCGGCAACGCCAACAACGTCTGTCACGTGCACTTCGGAATCTCGCCGCCGTGCGCGGGCAAGGACGGGTGGTGGATCCGGCGGGGGGTGATCTGGCCGGCGCGCTATCTCGACTCGTGGCGGCGCGACGGCAACCGGGAACCGGCCGCCGAGGTGACCACGTGGCAGCGCGAACACGGCTGCCCGAAGGCGCCCTGACGTGGGCGCCCGGGACCCCATCGCCGACCTGCGCCGGATCGCGTTCCTGCTGGAGCGGGCGAACGAGGCCACCTACCGGGTGCGGGCCTTCCGTTCGGCGGCCAAGGCGCTGGCGGGCCTACCGGCGGCCGAGGTGGCCGAACGGGCTGGCAACGGCACGCTGACCGACCTCGCTGGCGTGGGGGACGTGACGGCCCGCTGCGTGGCGGAGTCCCTCTCCGGTGAGGAACCGGTCTATCTGCGCCGGCTGGTGGCGACCGAGGGCAGCGATCTGGATGCCGAGGCCACGGCGCTGCGCGCCGCCCTCAAGGGCGACTGCCACACCCACTCGGACTGGTCCGACGGCGGGTCGCCCATCGAGGAGATGGCGTTGGCCGCGGTGGAGTTGGGTCACGAGTACATGGTGCTGACCGACCACTCGCCGCGTCTGACCGTGGCCCGGGGGCTGACCGCCGCGCGGCTGCGGCGTCAGCTCGACCACGTGGCACAGGTCAACGCGGCACTGCCGGAGGGTTTCCGCATCCTCACCGGCATCGAGGTGGACATCCTCGCCGACGGCTCGCTCGACCAGGACGAGGAGTTGCTGGCGCGGTTGGACGTGGTGGTGGGCTCGGTGCACAGCGGCCTGAAGGACGAGCGGGCGAAGATGACCCGTCGGATGCTCACGGCGGTCGCCAACCCGCACCTGGACATCCTCGGGCACGTCACCGGCCGGATGGTGTCGTCCCGACCGGCGGGGGTGACCGGCCCGGGTGACAAGGGGCACCGGGCGCGTACCCGCGCGGAGAGCGACTTCGACGCGGACGCCGTCTTCGCCGCCTGCGCGGAGCACGACACCGCCGTCGAGATCAACTCACGGCCGGAGCGGCAGGACCCGCCGAAGCGGCTGATCCGCCGCGCCCTGGAGGCGGGTTGCCGCTTCGCGATCGACACGGACGCGCACGCCCCCGGCCAGCTCGACTGGCAGCGGTTCGGCTGCGAGCGGGCGGCGCTCTGCGGCGTCCCGGCCGACCGGGTGGTCAACACCTGGTCGGCCGAGCAACTGCTGGAGTGGACGCGCGACCGAGCCTGACCGACGGCCCGGGCTAGTCAGGGGCGTGGGGCGGGTCAGTGACGGACGGGCTCGGCGGCCGGTGCCGCGGGCGCGCCGACACCGACGACCGGACGGGACGTCCGGCGGCCGAACACACCCTGTGCGACAGCGACGCCCAGCAGCACGATCAGCGCGCCGACCGGCTGGTGCCAGTTGAGCCGCTCGTCGAGCACCACAGCGCCGATCAAGACCGCGAAGATCGGAATCAGGTACGTGACGGTGGACGCGGTGCTCGCGCCGGCCAACCTGATGTTGCGCATGTTGATGACGAAGGCGAGCCCGGTGCCGAGCGCCCCGAGGGCCAGGACGCTGAACACGACCTTCGCCGACGGCTCGGTGGGCAGCGGCGGCGCACCCGCGACGAACGGGGTGACGATGGCAAGCTGCGCGGTCGCGAGCAGCAACTGCGCGGTGGAAAGGGACAGGCCGGAGTGCGTGCTCCCCGCGACGAACCGCTTCTGGTACGGGATGGCGACGCCGTAGCAGGCGGCCGCGCCGAAACACATCAGCTGCCCGACGAAGTGTGCTCCGCCGATGCCCTCCCAGACACCCAGCACGACGAGCACCCCGACGAATCCCAGTCCGAGACCGATCGCGCGGCGCACGGTCAACCGTTCGGTCCGGAACACCAGCACCGCGAGCGGCAGCACGATCAACGGCGTCGTGGCGTTCCAGATGCCGGCGAGCATCGACTCGACCCGCTGCTCGCCGTAACCGAAGAGGGTGAACGGCACGGCCACGCCGAACGCGGCGACGACGGCCAGGTGCGCCCACACCCGAGGCTCGCGGGGCAGCCGGTCGCGCAGCACCGCGAGGACGACCAGCAGGGTCAGCGCGCCGGCCGCGACGCGGTAGAGGGTCAGCTGCACGGGGTGCAGCTCGGCCACGCCGACCTTGATGAACAGGAAGCTGGAACCCCAGATGGCGGCGAGGGCGAAGAAACCCGGCAGCCAGGCACGCAGCGGGGACCTGTCAGGAGCGATATCGGTTGTCACCCCTGACACTCTGCCCGAGGGGTGCGACGAAGTCGCGGGACTTTTCGCTGCTTGGACACGACAAACGACGTCGACATCCGGGCCGGGTGGTCACGTAGTGTCGCAGCGTGGGACGAATTGATGAAATCGCCAACCGCTACGTGGCCGAGTGGGCTCCGCTGAGCCCGACCGGCGCTACCTACGTCGGCATCGCCGGCCACGATGACCAGCTCGACGACCTCTCACCCGCCGGGTACGAGGCGCGCGCCGACCTGACCCGCCGGACGCTCACCGAGCTGGAGGCGGCCAAGTCGGAGACCGAGGCGGAGCGCACCGCCAAGGAGGCCATGCAGGAACGGCTCGGTCTGGACCTGGCCCGCTACGAGGCCGGCGAGACGACGAGCGAAGTCAGCGTGATAACCAGCGGGCTGCACGAGATCCGCATGGTGTTCGACCTGATGCCGACCGCGACCGCCGACGAGCAGGCCAACATCGCCACCCGACTCAACGGCCTGGCCGGCGCGCTGGAGGGCTACAAGACCACGTTGCGCGAGGCGCTCGCCGACGGGCAGGTCAGCTCGAAGGTGCAGCTCGTCGAGGTGGCCAAGCAGTGCGACATCTGGACCGACCCGACCGGGGACAACTTCTTCCACGGCCTGGTCGAGCGGCTGGGCGCGGACGGAACCCTCGGCGCCGAGCTGCGCCGGGGCGCGTCGGCGGCGACCGCGGCGACCGCGGAGTTCGGCCAGTTCCTCCGGACCGAGTTGGCCCCGCACGGGCGGGACAAGCAGGCCGCCGGCCGGGAACGCTACGAACTCGCCTCGCAGTACTTCCTTGGCGCGAAGATCGACCTGGACGAGACGTACGCCTGGGGTTTCGCGGAGCTGGCCCGCCTGGAGTCGGAGATGCGGGTCGTGGCCGGGCGCATCGCGGGCTCGGGCGCGACGGTCGACGAGGCGGTGGCCACGCTCGACGCCGACCCGGCGCGGACCATCCAGGGCAAGGAGGCGTTCCGCGACTGGATGCAGGCGCTCGCCGACAAGGCCATCGCCGAGTTGCACGGCACCCACTTCGACATCCCGGAGCAGGTCCGCCGGATCGAGTGCTGCCTCGCGCCGACCAGCGACGGCGCCATCTACTACACCGGGCCGAGCGAGGACTTCTCGCGGCCGGGTCGGATGTGGTGGGCGGTGCCGCAGGGCATCACCGACTTCTCCACCTGGCGGGAGGTGACGACGGTCTACCACGAGGGCGTGCCGGGTCACCACCTCCAGGTGGCGCAGACGGCCGTCCGGGCCGACCTGCTCAACCGCTGGCAGCGGCTGCTCTGCTGGGTCTCCGGGCACGGCGAGGGCTGGGCCCTCTACGCGGAGCGGCTGATGGACGAGCTGGGTTACCTCCAGGACCCGGGCGACAAGCTGGGCATGCTCGACGGTCAGGCGATGCGCGCCGCCCGGGTGATCGTCGACATCGGCATGCACCTGGAGCTGCAGATCCCCAAGGACAACCCGTTCGGCTTCCACCCGGGCGAGCGGTGGACGCCAGAGCTGGGCTGGGAGTTCATGCGGGCGCACTGCCGGGTGCCGGACGAGAACCTGCGCTTCGAGCTGAACCGCTACCTGGGCTGGCCGGGGCAGGCACCGTCGTACAAGGTCGGTGAGCGGATCTGGTTGCAGGCCCGCGAGGACGCCATGGCGCGCAAGGGTGCCGACTTCGACCTGCGGGAGTTCCACCGGCAGGCGTTGGACCTGGGCGCGCTGGGCCTCGACCCGCTGCGCAAGGCGCTGGACCGGCTCTGACCGGTACGCGTCGCGTCGGTATTCAGCCCGTGGGCGGCGTCCGGGTCCGGACGTCGCCCCACGGTGCGATCACTGCAGCGTCTGCTTGAGGCTGGGTCGGCCGCTCAACGTGTCGCAGGAGATGAAGGCCAGGTCGATCTGCGGATCGGTGAAGGTGAGCGGCAGCGGCGAGGTGACCGGGATGCCGTCCGGGAGAGGCAGGTCCGGGGTCAGGGTGACCTTGATGCCCAGGAACCGGCCGACGAACCGGGTCGCGTAGAAGGTCACGTCACCGTCGATGGTGAGCTGGTCGGTCTCGCTCAACAACGAGCCGCCCGAAGGCCCCGCGACCAGCAACGCGAAGTCGCTGGTCACCGCCTTGCTCATGGTGAACTTCAGCGCCCGCATCTCGCCGTTGGCGGTACGCAACGGCTCGACCCCGCGAAACCGCAGGTTCGTCATCACCACCTTGGAGCCGGTCAGCTTCGCCGGAGTGGCGGCGACCTTGGGCATGTCCGGGTCCGCCGCCAGCTTCGGCAGCGGCTTACCGGGCTCGACGGGCGTCGGCTTAGTCGGCTTGGTGGGCTTCGGGCTGACACAGGGGGCGTCGGGTCTCGCGGTCGGGGTGGAGCCGGGAGTGGCGCCGCCGCTACGGGTGGGACCGGCGCTCGGGCTGGCCGACTGGCCGGCTCGCGCGGCGCTGCTGGTGGGCTCGGGCGGGGCGGCGGATTCCGACTCGTCGTCGCCGCCGGTGAGCAGGTCGCCGATGCCGTCGACAATTGTGGTGAGCAGATTCCCGTCCGACTTCTCCGTCGTGGCGGTGGGGCTCGGACTCGGGCTCGGGCTGGCCGGCGAGGTGGCGGGCGTGCTGGGCCCGGCAGACGAGGTGGGCGTCGGGCAGGGGAGCCCGGCCGCTCGCACCGGCGACGCCCCGTCGACAGTCGTCAGGCCTGCGCTGGCGAGGCTCATGAGCAGCAGCGTCACCACGTACGTCTTCGGATCGCGGGCGACCGTCGACCTGGTCTGCGACGCCTCCGGCTCGACGACGGGCGGCATCTCCGTTGTGTCGCTCGCGCTCGCCTGCCGGGGCGGAGCCGGCTCGCGCAACACTGCCCGCGGCTCCGGCAGGATGTCGGTGAGTGGCCCGGTGACCTCGTCCTCCCGCTGCCGGGGCGGCAGGAGTTCGTCGACGAGCGGCGGTTCGTCGACGGTCTCGCCATCTCCCGCCAGCTGGTCGTCCGGCTCCTCGGCGGCTGGGGGCGCCGCCGCGGACTTCTTGACCGGCACCCAGGCGAAGCCGAGCGCGCTGCCGACCATGCCCAGCAACATGCCGATGAAGAACCCGCCGAGGTTGACTCCGATCAGGGAATAGACCGCGGTTACCGCGCCGACGATGGCATAGAAGATCCGCTGCGCGGGGCTGAGCCACATCAGGACGCCGCAGGTGACCAGGATGGTGGGGATCAACCAGGACAGGAAGCCGGTTGGTCCCATCTGCAGGGTCAGCCCGGCCAGGCTGACCTTGGTGGTGCCGAGGATCTCCACTCCGGCCAGGATGGTGAAGAGGCCGCCCCAGAATGGCCGGGACCGCCGCCAGCGGCGGAAACCGCGCCAGGCCTGACCGACACGGCCGGGCTGCGCGCGATGAGTGGCGGTCGACACGTACGTCCTCCTGGGGTGAAAGGGGTGGGCAGGACCGAGGCTCGCGAGAGGCGCCCCTCGCGAGCCTCGGCGGTGTCAGCTCAGAAGCATTCCTTGGCCTCGGCGCCGACGTTGACCTTCAACTTGAGGCCGGTAAGCGTGAAGGTGCCGGCGGTGGTGTAGCGGGCGACCTGCTCAAGGTCCTTGATGTTCACGTGCGTGGCGTCCTGACCGAACGAGCCGGCGTCAGCCGGGCCGAGGTCGCTGGCGTCCCTACCGATGTTGATGTTGGTGAACTCGGCGTCACCCTCGAGCGACTCCATCGCGATCAGCAGGTTCTTGGCGACGGCCTCCTTGCCGGGGCCGCCGTCGCCGGCGTTGATGGTCAGCACGATCTTGGGAAAGCCGGGCACGGAGGCGTCGACCGACTGGCACAGCTTGGTCAGGCGAGCCTCGCCGATCGCCGACATGGCCACCGGGATGATCCTGCCGTCCTTGGTGGTCACCACGCCGCCGTACTGCTTGAAGCCGTCTCCGTCGAGCTCGGAGGCGGAGATCTTGAACGGCTTGCCGGCGACGGTGATGTTGGCGGCGATGGCGCCGTTGGCCATACCGAAGACGATGCCGCCGGCAGCGACCGCAGCGGGAACCATCATGGCGGCGAAGCGACGCCAGCGGGTGCCACCCTGCGCCTGACGGGTTTCCGAATCCTTCACGGGTCCTCCTCGAACCGGGGGTCACCGATCGCAGTCGCGACTCGGGACTACGGGAAAGCACGTGGCCGCTGCGGCCCGCTCCGGGGGATGGTCGGCGGATCGCGCAGTGTGCGGATTGGATGTTCTCGCGAAGCGACGTACCTCACAAGGGCGCTGCTACTGGCCGGTAACTCCAGCTCCACGTCAAGATCGTCGAGCGTCACCGTCAGTCAGACCTGGACCGCTCCGCCCCGGGCCACAAGCCACCGAAATTGGGAAGAATGCCCGCAAGATTTTCACCGCACGTAGTGGCGGCACAGCGTTGTTACAGTTACGTAACGCCGGGCTGAAAAGCCACTGAAGATGATGCGTTGCTCATCCGTACGGCTGAGCCGGCAACGTCACCGCGCCTCGGCGAGCCAATCGTCCAGCAGGCGGTGATCTATCGAGTCCACCCGACCGAGCCGGCGACCTGCCGCGACCCGCGCCCGCAGTTCCTCGCGGGTGAACCAGCGCGCCTCCAGCAGCTCCACGCCGTCCACGCGAACCTCGTCGGAGGTCGCGGTGGCCCGGAAGCCCACCATCATCCCGGCGGGGAACGGCCAAGCCTGCGACCCCTGGTAGGCCACGTCGGTGACGGTGATCCCGGCCTCCTCGGCCATCTCCCGCCGGACCGCGTCCTCCAGACTCTCGCCGACCTCGACGAAGCCCGCCAACGTCGAGTACGAGTCCTCGGCCGCGCCCGCGTGCCGAGCCAGCAGGCAACGCTCCGGCGATCCGGGCGCCTCGACCAACACGATGATCGCCGGTTCGATGCGGGGGAACAGCAGGCGACCACACTCCGCGCCGGAACACGTCCGCACGTGGCCGCCACCGCCGGCGACGGCCGCCGCACCGCAGGTGCCGCAGTAACGCTGCTGCCGGTGCCAGTGCAACAACCCTCGCGCGTACGCCTGGATCGCCGCGCCGGCCGGGTCGAGTCGCCCGACCAGCGCCCGCACGTCGACGGCCCGCGCTGCCCCCGACATCTCGACGGCGGTGTGCTCACCGAGCCCGGACAGGTCCACGGCGAACACCGCGACGTCTCCGTCGAGCCCCAGGAAGACGGTCTCGCCAGCGGCCGAACGCACCAGAGACGCGCGGTCGGCCGTCAACCGGACCGGACCGTCGCCGTCGACGAGGCAGCGGTCCCGCCACAGCGGCAGCACCACCGTCGTCGGGTCGGCCAGCAACTCGTCCAGTCGGGTCGGGTCGGTACGCAGCCCGGCCGCCCGGTCCAACGAACCGCCGCCGTACGCCAACACCCGCTCCGCAGCGTCCACCCCGCCACCGTGCCACGCTCGCCGCCCAGCGCCGGCACCGACCCCACTCTCCCCTGACTCGCCGGGCGACACGCGGTGGCGACACCGGGCGAGCGCAGACCGGTTGACGGCCGGGCATTGGTTACCGTGGTGTCTTCGGGAGTAGGGACCCCCGCGGCACCTGGCGATCGAGGTTGCAGTGACGCTGTACGGCGACAAACGTCCACCCGCCGACGACCGACCCACCGTGCAGGTCACGGCGGTCACCTGGCCGGACGACGAGCCGGAGGCGGTCACACCGGCCACGGCCACGAGCGAGCCGGACAACGGCGGCCGCCGTCCACACCGCGCACGGATGCTGATCGGCGCGAGCATCACCGGCGGTGTCCTCGCCGCCGTGGCGGGCGCTGGCGCCTGGGCGTACGCCGGGGACGTGCCCCGGGGCACCAACGTACTCGGCGCCGAGCTGGGTGGCAGAAGCCGCAGCGCGGCCGACCGGGAGTTGCGAGCGGAGCTGGATCGGCGGGCGGCAGCCCTCGCCGCGCCCCTGCGGATCACGGTCGGGGAGCGCACCGCCGAGGTCAAACCCGCCGACGTGGGGCTCGCGGTCGACGTGGCGGCCACCGTGGTGGCAGCAGCCGAGGCCGAGGCGCATCCGGTCAGTCGGCTGGTCGGCTCCCGCACCGTCGATCCGGTGGTCACCATCGACGCGGACCGTCTGGACGCGGCGCTGCGCACGGTACTCGGCGACCAGGTCCGTCCGATGACGATGCCGGCCATCACCTACAAGGGCACCACCCCCAAGGTGGTACGCCCCCAGCCGGGCCTCGCGTTCGACCGGAAGCGTTCGGCCGACGCCGTCCGGACCGGCTGGCTGGCCGGCACTCCGGTCACCCTGCCACTCGTGGCGAGCGAGCCGGCGACCACCGTCGAAGAGCTGGACCGACTGGTCGCCGAACTGGCCAAGCCCGCCGTGTCCGCACCGGTGACCCTGCGCACCGACCGGGGCTCGGTGCAGGTGCCGCCGGCTGCCATCGCGAAGAGCCTCCGGTTCAGCGCCGACAAGGCCGGCAAGCTCACCCCGGCCGTCGACGTCAAGCGGCTCCGGGCAGTCCTCGGTGACGATCTGAACGCGATCGAGGTGCCGCCGAAGGACGCGACGATGACCATCGCCGGCGGCCGTCCCAGGGTCGTCGACGGGCGGCCCGGCCAGCAGCTCGACACCGCCACCCTGGAACGCGAACTGCTGGCGGTGCTGCCCAGGACCGACAGACGAGAGGTGGCCGGAGAGCTGGAGACGACGCCGCCGGAGGTGACCGCGGAGAAGCTGGCAGGTCTGGGCATCAAGGAACGGGTCTCCACCTTCACCACACGGTTCACCGGCGGGATGGCGTCACCGCGCAGCCAGAACATCGCCACCGTCGCCAAGAAGGTGGACGGTACGGTCGTGCTGCCGGGCAGGACGTTCTCGTTGAACGGGCACACCGGCGAGCGCGGCTACGCGCAGGGCTACCGGGACGCGCCGGTCATCCTGGACGGCAAGCTGGTGCCGGGCGTCGGGGGCGGCACCTCACAGTTCACGACGACGCTCTTCAACGCCGCCTACTACGCGGGCCTGGAGGACGTCGAGCACAAGCCTCACTCGTACTGGTTCGACAGGTACCCGGCCGTCATCGAGTCGACCATCTTCTGGCCGAGCCTGGACTTGAAGTTCCGCAACAACACCGAGTACGGCCTGCTCATCGACTCGTCGTACACGTCGAGTTCGGTGACCGTCGCCATCTGGAGCACGAAAATCTACGACAGCGTGAAGACGGAGTACGGCCCGCGCCGCAACACCACCACGCCGAAGCGCATCCACCTCGAACCCGGTCCGAAGTGCATACCCAGCAACGGCATCAACGGCTTCACCCAGGACGCCTTCCGGGTCATCAAGAAGGGCGGCGCGGTGGTCAGGCGGGAGAAGTTCACCTGGCGCTATGACGCTGAGCCCCGCTACGTCTGCGGTCCCAAGCTGTCCTGAGCGCGCTCGTCGGTGTCGTCGGCTGACGGCCTGGGCGTCATTCGCTCCTCCTGCACACGGATCTCGGTCCGGCACCGGGGTCGCCGCGGGATCAGCAGGTCATCCACAATGCCGAGCCTTAGCCCCAACCGCTCCCACCCCACCCCACCCCACCCCACCTCATGGTTGATCATGAAGTTATTGCCATTGCTGTCGGCGTGTCGCGGCAATAACTTCATGATCAACGGGGGATGGGGTTGGGCAGGTGGGGTGTGGGGGAAATGCACATGCAGATAGGGCCACCCCTGTTCAGGGGTGGCCCTATCTGGAAGATTGTCCGGCGGTGTCCTACTCTCCCACACCCTCACGAGTGCAGTACCATCGGCGCTGGAGGGCTTAGCTTCCGGGTTCGGAATGTGA